>NZ_JAMYLP010000002.1:0-159499 GCF_040318085.1 Mesorhizobium sp. M1322 | reverse complement strand
CCAGGGCCCCCCCCCGCGGCTGGGCGTGCACCAGGGCGGAGAGGTTGGCGAGCGCCATAGGCCCAAAACCACCCCGCAACCACACAGCCGCGCGGGCTGCGCGGGCGACGCGCACTGCAACCATCGGCTGCAGCATCGAGCCGGGCAGGGCAAGCGCACCGCGTTGCCAGGCAAGCAGGCCTACGAAAAGCGAAGCGAAGGCGCCGCGGATCAGCATGACCTGCGCCATGTTCATGGATTCCGACGAGACTTTGGTGATCGCGTCGTTGAGGGTGAAACCAATCATGGCCACCACCATGAACAGCGCGCCGCGAAGATTTGGGGAAAGAAGCAAAGGCGTTACCGGTTGTGCTTTTGCATCAAGCCTGTAGCAGCCGGTCATAGGACAGCAACGTTAAAGGGCTGGTCCACGGCCTTTAGGCGGCTCGTTACAACCTCCTCGCAAGAGCGGCACTACTTAGTTCGGCGGTGTGATCGAGAGATCAGCCGCCGGTGACGCTCATGTGCCGCGACACCGACGGGCGGTTGGTCCGGCGGTCGATGATGAAATCGTGGCCCTTCGGCTTGCGGCCAATGGCTTCATCGATGGCATCGGCGACCAGTTCATTGCCTTCGGATGCACGCAACGGTGCACGCAGATCGGCGGCATCCTCCTGGCCGAGACACATATAGAGCGTGCCGGTGCAGGTCAGCCGGACGCGGTTGCAGCTCTCGCAGAAATTATGCGTCATCGGCGTGATGAAGCCGAGCCTGCCACCAGTCTCAGAGACGTGGACATAGCGGGCCGGACCACCGGTCTTGTAGGGAATGTCGGTCAGCGTGAATTGCCGCTCAAGTGCCGCGCGCAGCAGCGACAGCGGCAGATACTGGTCGGTACGGTCGGCGTCGATCTCGCCCATCGGCATGGTCTCGATAACAGTCAGATCCATGCCGCGGCCATGCGCCCAGCGCATCATGTCAGGCAATTCGGCGTCATTGAAATCCTTCAGCGCCACCGCATTGAGCTTTATCTTCAAGCCAGCCGCCTGCGCCGCGTCGATACCCTCCATGACCTTGCCGAGATGGCCCCAGCGGGTGATGGCGTGAAACTTGTCGGCGTCGAGCGTATCCAGCGAGACATTGATGCGCTTGATCCCGCAATCGGCAAGCTCGGCGGCAAAGCGCGAAAGCTGCGAACCATTGGTGGTCAGCGTCAATTCTTCCAGCGCACCGCTGTCGAGATGACGCGAAATCTGGCGCACCAGATGCATGATGTTCTTGCGCACCAGCGGCTCGCCGCCGGTGAGACGCAATTTCCGGACACCTTTTTCGATGAAGACCGTGCAGAGCCGGTCGAGTTCCTCCAGCGACAGGAGGTCCTTCTTGGGCAGGAACGCCATGTCCTCGGCCATGCAATAGGTGCAGCGGAAGTCGCAGCGGTCGGTGACCGACACCCTGAGATAGCTGATCGTGCGACCGAAAGGATCGATCATGTCCATGCTATGCGTTTCCCGTGGCCGTGAACGGCGTCGTTATATACCGCTATGTGATACGATCCGGCCTGCCATTCAAGATAGAGGGTCTCGATCTTTGGTAACATGCCGCCACCGACAGATTGTGTCGGAAGTTTCGAAGCGACCTTTTCCCGCTGCGCGAAGCGGCGTAGGGAAGGGCGCATTGATGCGGAACCTATCACCATGACGGCGCCGAAGGAACTCAGGGTCTCCAAGGACCGCAAGCTGCTTTCCGTCACATTTGCGGATCATCGGCCGTTCGAACTACCGGCTGAACTGCTGCGCGTTGCCTCGCCATCGGCCGAAGTGCAGGGCCATTCGCCTGAACAGCGGGTGACGGTTCCCGGCAAGCGCAACGTCGCGATCCTCAAGATCGAGCCGGTCGGCAACTACGCCGTCCGCATCACCTTCGACGATTTCCACGACACCGGCATCTTCACCTGGAACTATCTGCATACGCTGGGTCATGAGAAGGACGCACGCTGGGCCGCCTACCTCGCCGAGCTGGAAGAGAAGGGGCTCAGTCGCGACCGCTAGCTCGACTGGTGCTGTCGTCAAAACGTCACGGATAGGGCGTAGCGGCCGCAGATAGTCGGAGACGAAAACATGTCCGTCATCACCACGGTCGAACAGCTCGAAGCGCTCTATGGCCTGCCCGGCGAGACCTCGCTGGTCAAGGAACTCGACCATGTGATCCCCGAGTACGCCGCCTTCATCGAGGCCTCGCCTTTTGCCGGGCTCGCGACCAGCGGGCCGGAGGGGCTGGATTGCTCGCCGCGCGGCGATCTCGCCGGCTTCGTCCGCATCCATGATCCGAAAACCCTGATGATGCCGGACCGGCGCGGCAACAACCGTGCCGATTCGCTAAAAAACATCATTCGCGATCCGCGCGTCGGCCTGTTGTTCCTGGTCCCAGGCTCCGGCACCACGCTGCGCGTCAACGGCCGCGCCCACATCACCACGGATGCCGCGCTCTGTGCCTCGTTCAGTGTCGACGGCAAGCCGGCGCGCTCGGTCACGGTCATCAAGGTCGACTCAGTCTATTTCCAGTGCGCTCGCGCCGTCCATCGGTCGGAACTCTGGAACCCGGCGAGGCACATCGATCCGAAGTCGCTGCCGACACCTGGGAAAATCCTGGAAATCACCAGCCGGAAAGGCATCGACGGCGAGGCTTACGACAAGGAATGGCCGGAGCGCGCGAAAAAGTCGATGTGGTGAGCGCATCGCTCCGCGAACCCCATCCTTTTGTTTGAGCATCGGATTTCCCCAAAACCGGTTTCCACCCCCGGGTCGGGCCCGAGGGCGGGCTTTTGGGTCCGATGCTCCGGTCACGCTTCCTTGAGCACGTCGGCAATCCTGCGCATCTGCTCGCCGATCATGTCGCATTGCTCCGGCGTCGACTGGCTCATTGCTTTCTCGATCAGCGCCATATGCACCTTCAGCGCCCGCATCAGCAGTTCCGTGCCGGCTTCGGTCAAGGTCAGCCGCAGCACCCGCTTGTCTTTCTGATCGCCTTCGCGGCGCAGCAGGCCGCGTGTCTCGAGTTGCGGCAGCAGCATGGTGATGTTGGAGCGGCCGACCAGCAGCCGGCGGGCGAGATCGTGCTGCGACATGCCGGGATGGCGGTAAAGGTTCATCAACACGTCGAGTTGCGCCGGCTTCAGGTCCAGCGGCGCGAGCTTCACCGCCAGCGTGCGCTCCAGCACATGGCAGGCGCGCGCCACCGCGACCCAGTTACGAAAACGCGGGTTGTCCCAGGGCAGCTCTTGTTTAATGTTCATGTTTGAACTATTATGTTCATGCTTGAACGAATGGATGGATCGCCACTATGGCATCATTTGGCTTGAAGGTCATCCGGGGCGTGTTTGCCGCCGCCGAACACGTGGCTCCTCGCCTTACAGGGCGCGCGGCGTTCGAACTGTTCTGCCGCACGCCGAACGCCAAAATTCTCAGCGACGGCGAGCGACGCGCCGTCGACCGCGCCGCCGGCTTCATGGCCGAGGCGCGCCATCATCGGCTGAAGACCAAAAACGGCTGCGTCATGGTGCATGAATTCAGGCCAGAGCCGGGCAGGCGGGCCGGCGGCACGGTGCTCGTCATCCATGGCTGGCGTTCGCGCACCGAATATATGCGCACGCTGATCGAAGCCTATCGTGACGCCGGTTATAAGGTTGTCTCGCTCGACCTGCCGGGCCACGGCCAATCGCAGGGCCGCCGGCTCACATTGGTCAGCGCTGTCGAAGCCGCACGGCTGACCGGCGAATGGTTCGGCCCGTTCGTGGCGGTCGTCGGCCATTCCTTCGGCGGTGCCGTCGCCGCCAATGCCATCGTCGGTTCGGTCAAGAAAATTCCGCCGCTGGCGGCCGAGCGGCTGGTGCTGATCGCGGCGCCGAGCTCCCTGCCGGCGATCTTCAATGATTTCAGCCGCATGCTCAGTGTCGGCCCACGCTCGCAGGCCGCCATGGCCGACCGGGTCGAACGCATCGCCGGCCGGCCGCTGCACGAATTCACCGGCGACCGCCAGCTTGCCAGCACGCCGGTGCCAACGCTGGTCATCCATGCGCCAGACGACCGCGAAGTGTCCGCCGACCATGCAAGGCTCTATGCCGGCGCCGGCGACCATGTGCGGCTGTACTGGGCCGACGGGCTCGGCCACCGCCGCATCCTCGCCGACAAGGGCGTGGTCGAGCGTGCGGTCGGCTTCGTTGCCGAACACCGGGAGCCGGTATCGCTGCATTAACGCCGCCGGCGTTCGTCACGTGTCGGTGCCGGCCATCGCCTTCCACGCTGCCATCGCACCGGCGACAGTCGCCAGCAGGGCTGCGCGCGATGCGCGACCCCTCGCTTCGGCAAGGCTGAAGAGATCGCCGGCATGGTCGCCTGGCTGGCAGGTCCCGAAGGGCGCTTCGTGACAGGCGCCGCACTGACTATCGACGGCGGCGCCAACGCCTGACCCGTGCACTATTTCCTGGAACTGGAGCGGACCCAATTCGCTTTAGTTGTCACGGTGTTGTGAAACTGTTCTGCAACAGGATAGCCGAAATTTATGGAAGCTTAACGAAATCAGTATGAATCGGTGTGGTCGCGTCTTACATCCGCCGTACGGTGGGCGAGACCGTCGAGCGATGCGGAACGGGAGCCGGTTGCAGCCGGAGCGGATGATCCATGAAATTCCTCGGAAACAAAGCAACCGCGATGCCGCTTGCGGCGGTCGCGGCAATGCTGGCCTTCGGCGTGCCGCAGGCAGACGCGCAAGGGCTTTTCGAGAGGCTTTTCGGCGGTGGCATCAGGCACACGCCGCAAGGTGATTTCCCCCCGCCGCCGTCAAGGCAGAAGCCGAAATACAAGCCAAATGCAACGGCGCCCGCTGCCTCTCGTATCAGCAGCCCGTCCTACTATACCTACAAGAGCGATCCGCTCGCGCGTGTCGACTTCTCGACGTTGACGGCAACGCCGGAGCCGGCAATGCCGCAGGACGCCGCCTTCCAGCCGTCTTCCGCCACCAGTGCTGCCTTCCGCGAAGCGATTGCCGGACTCAATGACTACGAACTCTACGCTGAGAAGGACATCGCCAAGGCGCTCATCGCCTATTACTCGGCCAATCCAGATTTCATCTGGGTGGCGGGAGCCAGTGCCAATAGCCGCGCACAGGATGCGGTGCGGGTGCTTGGCGAGGCGACGAGCTATGGCCTCACGCCGGCCGACTATACGGTTGAAGTGCCTGCCGCCGGCGCATCGACCGGCGGCGCCGATGCGCGGCTGAAGGGGTTCGTCCGCTTCGAGATGGCACTGTCGGCGCGCGTCTTGCGCTATGTCCATGACGCGCAAAACGGCCGCGTCGATCCCAATCGCATCACCGGCTACTATGATTTCCCGGTCAAGCCGCTCGACATGGAAGGCGTGCTGAAGACGTTGGCGCGCACCCAGCAAGTGCGCACCTATCTCGAATCGCGACATCCGCAAAACGCCGAGTACCAGGCGCTGCGCGTCGAACTGGAATCGCTTCAGGCCAGCGCCGAAGACGAGATCGTCGTCGATCCCAAGCTGTTGCTGAAGCCGGGGCAGACCAGCCCCGAACTGCCGAAGCTTCTGGCGAAGATCGCGCGCAATCTCGACGACGAGATGGGCGGCGCTTATGGCGAGATATTGGCCAGGCTCGCCACCAGCGAGCTCTATGAGCCGGAACTGGTGCCGGTCATCAAGGCGGTGCAGAAGAAGGCTGGCATGAAGGGCGACAGCGTCATCGGTCCGCGCACCGTCGCGGCGCTGGTCGGGACGTCCAAGGCCGACAAGATTCAAAAGGTGCAGGTCGCGCTGGAAGAGTTGCGCTGGTTGCCGTCCGATCTCGGCAGTCCGCGCGTCTTCATCAACCAGCCGGCCTTTACGGCGAGCTACATCGAAAATGGCGAGGAGAAGCTGAAGACTCGCGCCGTCATTGGCAAGACCACGAACCAGACTTCATTCTTCTACGATCAGGTCGAGCAGGTCGACTTCCACCCCTATTGGGGCGTGCCGCAGTCGATCCTCGTCAACGAGATGCTGCCCCGGCTGCGCAGGGATCCCGGCTATCTCGACCGCGCCGGCTACGAAGTGGTCAACGCGCGCGGCAAGCGCATTCCCTCCTCCTCGGTCAACTGGGGCGCCTATGGCGCGAAAATACCTTATGGCGTGCGCCAGCTGCCGAGCGAGGCCAATGCGCTGGGCGAACTGAAGATCCTGTTCCCCAACAAGCACGCAGTCTACATGCACGATACGCCGCAAAAGTCTTTTTTCCAGCGTGACATGCGCGCGCTCAGCCATGGCTGCGTTCGTCTGCAGGATCCGCGCGGCATGGCGGCGGCAGTGCTCGGCACCTCGGTCGACTACATTGCGGAGAAGCTGAAACACGGACATTCGACCGAAAAGGTGGCGCGCACGGTCCCGGTCTATGTCGCCTATTTCACCGCCTGGCCTGATATGTCCGGCAAAGTCGAATATTTCAGCGACGTCTACGACCGCGACACGCGGCTGCAGCAGGCACTCGACAGCACGGCAGTGGTGCGCTCGCCGGCGAGCTGAGGCGCCTAACGCAGGGGGAGCGGGCGCCGGAAGCCTGCCTCGCGCCCGGCAATCAGCCAGTAGACCAGACCGGCGACAAGGCCGGCGGCGGCGATGATGCCGATATCGGCCCAGCGCTCGGGGCTCAGGTCCTCCGGCGCGCTCGGCCAGATCAGGACGAAGCCGGCAGCTGCTGCGGCGGCGCCGAAGACCATATGCAGCCCAAGACTGCGCAGTGAAAACAATTCGGCGATCAGCGCGAAGATCAGCGTCTGCAGGCCGGTCAGTACGATCGTCAGGAAATAGATGAACATGCCGAGCAGCGGCACGACCAGCGTCGCGATGGGGGAGACCCCCATGAAATCGAAATACGCCGGTGCATTAGGCAGCGAACTCAATGCACCATAGATCGTGGCCACGGCAATCAGTCCGACCAGCACCGCAACGAAATAGCCGGCGAGCATCATAAGAACGCGTTTTACCACATGCTTTGCCGTCGCCATGCCCACCCCCGTCGGCTCAATGATCACCCCGCAGTCAGCCATCAAAGGGGCATCGGCGCAAGGGGATGCCGAAAAGCGTGCAGGAACCGTCGCTCCACTCTGGTGAAGCTACGGCGCCGCCCGCTTCGGAGGGATCGTCCTTAAGCTGCGCTGTAACCTAGTTGCCGGAATTGTTCCGGATCCTTTAAGAGAAAGCCGGCCGCACGTATCGCCTGGAGGAAGGGGGCCGCGATCTATTTCGGCTCGGCTGTCACCGGATCGTAGGTGATTTCGACCTTCGCCTTATCGGTTGTGTAATAGGTGACGGTGTAGGCGCCGCTGTCCCAGCCGACCTCGTCGACGTAGCGAAAGTCGTCGCGCTGCTCGACCTTGGCAATTATTTCCGACAGTTTCCTGGCATTCTGCGGCGGCAACGGGCTTCCGTCTGCGGCAAACGCCGATCCGCCGACAAGCAGCACGGCGGCCGCCAAAACAAATCTGAACATGGCTTTCCCTCACACTTCGACGAGGAGAAACTCGCGGCCATGCAGGTTTGTTCCGGATGCGGCAATGAGCGCGACAATCTAGCGCCGTGCCGACGCGCCGCATTGTTGTCGACCTGAACGGAGAACCGGAGGTAGCCTGGAAAGCTGTGGGGTTGGTGGGCGATGCAGGGATTGAACCTGCGACCCCACCCGTGTGAAGGGTGTGCTCTCCCGCTGAGCTAATCGCCCGCTCGTTGCCCGAAGGCCAAGCGCGTCGCGATATAAGGGAGGCCGGCCGGGGAAGTCAAGGCGATGTCCGGGCGTTCCGACGAAGACCGAATGCAACCCCGCCGGGAACGACCGGTCGCCGTCGTTCAGTGCCCCGCAGCGGCAATCAGGCGTTCGGCCAGACCAAGTGTCAGCGCATCGAAATGCGAGATCACCGCCGACGGTTCGAATTCGCGCACATGGCGGTCGGTGTAGCCGAAATCGACCGCCACCACGGGAATGCCGGCGGCTTTCGCCGTATCAATGTCGGTCTGCGAATCACCCACCATCAGCGCGCGGTGCGGGTCGCCGCCGGCCAGAACGATGGTTTCGGTCAGATGGCGCGGGTCGGGCTTGCGGAACGCAAACGTGTCCTGACCGCAAATCGCCGCGAAATGCTTCGCCAGGCCGAGCGCCTCGATCAGCGCCACCGAGTTGGCCTGGTATTTGTTCGTGCAGACGGCCAGGAGATAACCGGCCGCTTCGAATCGGGCGATCGTCTCGACGACGCCGGGGTAGGGGCGCGATTTACCCGGGATGTTGTCGGTGTAGTGATCGAGGAACAGCTTTAACAATCGGTCGTGTTCCTCTACCGCCAGCGATCTTTGCTGCGCAGCATGCGCGCGCTCGATCATCACCCGGCCACCATGGCCGACGAAACGCTCGAAGCCGGCCTCGTCGACGGCTGCGAGTTCGCTGGCGGCAAGGCTGTGGTTGAGGCTGTCAAGCAGGTCCGGCGCTGTGTCGATCAGCGTCCCGTCGAGGTCGAACACGATGATCGGTCGGGTCATGGCCTGTCCTGTGACGATTGCGCTGCCGGCAGGCGATAGCCGCTGCAGCCCATCCAGGCAAGCAGTGCTTGGTCAATCCACAGGGCAGAGCCTTTGATCGGACGGGCAAAGATGCTAGGAGCGCCGAAACAAGCGAAATCCGGAGCAGGTATGGATGCGAGGCAACTGAAGGTCGAGGCCGCGCGGGCGGCGCTTGCCCATGTGACTGGTGGCATGCGGCTTGGCATCGGCACCGGCTCGACGGCCGAGGAGTTCGTGCGGCTGCTCGCCGAAAAGGTCGCCACCGGCCTTACCATCGTCGGCGTGCCGACCTCGGAGCGCACCGCCATCCTCTGCGGCGAGCTTGGCGTGCCGCTTTCGACACTGGAGGAAACGCCCGAACTCGACCTTACCATAGACGGCGCCGACGAGATCGATCCGGCGCTGACATTGATCAAGGGCGGCGGCGGCGCGCTGCTGCGCGAAAAGATCGTGGCGGCGGCTTCCGCCCGCATGATCGTGATTGCCGACCGTTCGAAGATAGTTGAGACGCTCGGCCGTTTTCCACTGCCAATCGAGGTCAACTCGTTCGGCCTGCGTGCCACGGAAATCGCGATCGCCGCGGCAGCCGAAAGGCTCGGCCTTTCCGGTCCCGTCACATTGAGGATGACGGGGGGCCAGCCTTTTGTTACAGACGGCGGCCATTTTATCCTCGATGCATCTTTTGGCCGCATTCCGGATACAAGAGCGCTTTCGAATGCTCTCCATGCCATTCCGGGGGTGGTCGAGCACGGTCTTTTCATCGGGCTGGCATCAGCGGCTATCATAGCCGGCGACGGCATCCAAACCGTCCATGCCGCCCGAAAACCAGGGAGTTCTATCGATCATGATGTTGCATAACCGGGTTCGCCGTTTTTCTGCCATTCTGGCAGCTTCAGCCGTCTTTGCGCTTTCATCGCCGGCGTCCTCGCAGGACGTCACCGACGGGCATCTGAAGGCGGCCCGCGCCGCGGTCGCGGCGATCCACGCGACGGACCCGTTCGACAACATCCTGCCGCAGGCCGCCGCCGCGCTTCAGCAGCAGCTTATCCAAAAGAACCCGGATATGCAGGAGCTGATCGGCAGGACGGTTAGCGAAAAGGCTCTGGCGCTGGCCTCGCGCCGCGCTGATCTCGAGAAGGAAGCAGCCATGGCCTATGCCAAGGTTTTTTCCGAAAAAGAGCTTACCGAAATCGCCGCTTTCTACAATTCCGATTCCGGCAAGAAGCTGCTCGACAGCGGCCCAGCCGTGACGCGTGACCTGCTCAAGGCTGCCGACATCTGGCAGAACGGCGTCGCTCGCGATCTCGCCCAGCAGGTCGGCGAAACGCTGGCCGCGGCAGCAAAGGCCACAGCACCGAATGCCGCGGCTCCTGCGGCTGGTACGGAACCAGAAGCACCGAAGAACTGAGCATATTGTCCGGCGGCGTTATCGCTGCCGGACCGGAAAGCCCGGCTCCATTGCGCGTCCGACAGCATGCGCGGCGCGGTGGTCCGGGCTTTTCTTTTGGTGGTTTGCAACCTACCTGTCTCAAACATTTGAAGGGCAAGGAGCCGCACCATGGCCGGTTACGACTATGATCTTTTCGTCATCGGCGGCGGCTCCGGCGGGGTGAGGGCGGCGCGCGTGGCGGCGGCACTCGGCAAGCGCGTCGGCATTGCCGAGGAATACCGCTATGGCGGCACCTGCGTCATTCGCGGCTGCGTGCCGAAGAAGCTCTATGTCTATGCCTCGCAATTTCCCGAACATTTTGCCGACGCCGCAGGTTATGGCTGGACCGTGCCGCAGGCGAGCTTCGACTGGCAGACATTGGTTGCCAACAAGGATCGCGAGATCAGCCGGCTGGAAACCATCTACAGGAAGAATGTCCAAGGCGCCGGCGGCGAGACGTTTCAGTCGCGCGCCATGCTGGTCGATCCGCATGCGGTGCATCTTCTCGGCGAGGACCGCACCGTCACCGCCGACCAGATTCTCATCGCCACCGGCGGCCGCCCGGCGCCGCACCCGGCTCTGCCCGGCCATGAGCACTGCATCTTTTCCAACGAGGCGTTCGATCTCAAGGAATTGCCGAAGGCGATCATGATCGAGGGCGGCGGCTATATTGCCGTCGAATTCGCCAACATCTTTCACGGCCTCGGCGTCGACACCACGCTGGTCTATCGCGGCAAGGAGATCCTCTCCCGCTTCGACATGGATCTCAGGCGCATGCTGCACGAGACGATGGAAAAGAAGGGGATAAAAATCCTCTGCCATGCCGTATCCGAATGGGTCAGGAAGCGTCCGGACGGTCGCCTCGACGCTGTCGTCACAGGCGGCAAGATACTGACGGTCGATCAGGTCATGCTCGCCATCGGGCGTCTCCCCAATACCGAAAACATGGGTCTTGAGGGCGTCGGCATCGAGATGACCAAGACCGGCGCGATCCATGTCGACCAATATTCGCGCACCAACATCGACAACATCTGGGCGATCGGCGACGTCACCAACCGCGTGCAATTGACGCCGGTGGCGATCCACGAGGCGATGTGTTTCGTCGAGACCGCCTTCAAGGGCAACCCGACCGCGCCCGACCATGATAGGATCGCCACCGCGGTCTTTTCGCAGCCCGAGATCGGCACGGTCGGCCTGTCGGAAGATGAGGCGATAAAGCATTTTTCCGATGTTGAGATCTACCGCGCCACCTTCCGGCCGATGCGGCACACACTGTCCGGGCGCGACGAAAAGATGCTGATAAAGCTGGTGGTCGACTGCGCCTCGAAAAAAGTTCTCGGCGCCCATATCCTCGGGCCGGATGCCGGCGAGATGGCGCAGCTTCTCGGCATTCCGGTAAAGGCCGGGCTGACCAAGGATGATTTCGACCGCACGATGGCCGTGCATCCGACCGCGGCGGAAGAACTCGTCACCATGTACAAGCCGACCTACCGGGTGAAGGACGGCGAGCGCGTCTGACGTTTTGCCGTGTTGTCACCAGCGGAGCATCTATGCACGCAGGCAACGGTGCAGCGCCACTCGACCGCAATTTTAGATCACCAGTCCGGTATAAGATGCGATACCGGGCAACGATATTCTGTTCGCCGCTATTTCTGCCTCATGCGGCGAGGGAAGCGCAGCCATCTTTCCTCGACCGGCCTTGGGTGCTCGAGGATGGTGGTGAGTTCGACCGGCAGGCTCGGCGCCAGCGGCTTTTTGGTCGCGACGCCATCGGCGATGGCAACGATGCTGTGGTAGAATTCGGCGCCTGAAAGCGATCTTGGCGGCACGGCCTCGTGCATGATTGAGATCACCGTGACGTCTGGACAATTGTCCTTGATCGCTTGATGGAAGGCGATCTTCCCTTCGGGGTCGAGCGCCCCAGTCGCTTCGTCAAGGAACAGCAGCCCCGGCTGCTGCAGCACGATACGCGCGACAACCAGCTTCTGTTTCTGGCCGCCCGAAAGCACCTGGTCCCAGTTCATTCCGTCGCGGCTTTCATCGGCCATGTGTTCGATGAAATCGCCAAGGCCGGCTTTGTGCAGAGCCGATGCAACCTGGGTGTCGGTATGATCGCGCTCTGAACCGGGCAGGCAGACCAGTTGCTTCAGCGAGACCTGCTGCAGCTTGACCTCCTGGGCGGCATAGAGACTTTCGACCCCTTCCGGGAAGACGATGATACCGCGGCCATAGGGCCACAAGCCGTTGATCGCCTTGATCAGCGATGTCTTTCCGCAGCCCGATTCGCCCTTCAGGAACGTCCACTCGCCGCGTCGGAAGCGCAAATTCGCAGCGCTCAGGAAGGGTGTGGCGTCCTCGCCTGCATGCGCCAGTTCCAGCTTCTGGATCGTCAGGCCGAACACCGGGTTCTGGCGGTCGTAACGGAACTCGGAGCGGCCGGTCAGACTGTAGAATTCTTGCGGGTGCTGGACGTTTTCGATTGCCTGCGCCAGTTCGATGACGCGCTGGCTGTTGGCGCGCAAGGTAGCGATCTCCGGCATCACATGAATGAACCATGAACACTTGCTAATCAGCGCATTGACCTGTTCGGAAGCTGTTATGTAACCCTTGAAGTCGAGGCCGTTGTGAATGTAGGGCACTAGTCCAGGGCCGTAAGCGACAATCTTGGCGCCGATGAAAGTGTAGATCAGCTCGAACGAAGCGTAGCCGGTGTTGACGACGTTCAATCTTGCCCAGGTACGGTCAATGTCGGCATAACGCTGGCTATGCACAGTCTTCTGTACATTCTCGCCTTGCGATGCGGCCACGTGAAAACTGCGGCGCAGGAACGTGATCAACTCGCCGCGGTAGTTGCCTTCAGCCTGCTGCATTCTGACGTTGAGCCACTCCAGCATTCGGCCGAGTTTCACGGCGATCCAAGTGTTGAACGGCACATAGATAGCGATTGCCAAGAGAGCAAGGACGGCGCTGCCGTAGCTACCGAGAAACTCCAGCCCCTTCACCTCCACGGAGTTTCTCAGCAATTCTCCGCCGACAAAGTAGAGCGAAGTGACGACACCGAGCACGCCCATAGCAAGCCCGATGGCTCCGCCGGTCATGGCCTTGACGGATTCCTGCACGCGCTGGTCAATGTTGTCGGGAGCTGCGTTCCCGGAAGACCCGTGCTGGGCATGGAAATGGGTATGATTGGTGTCGAGCAGGGACTCGTTGAAGCGGCCGTCCAACCAGCCACGCCATTTGCGATGCAATGTTTTAGAAACAAGGTTGCGAACGCCGGCAATAACCAAGTCCTTGAGCACGACCAGCAACACGAGCAAACCGGCGTTGGTCAGCACTGTCTTGAGTGGCGTGGTATTCGCGGCATTGTGGTAAAAAGCGATCGACGTCGCCAGCTCTGCTGCAGCCACTGTAAACCAGACGTCGGCTTTGCTGGACAGCGCGGTGACCAGGGCAATCACCAGCGTCAGCGTCCAGGCCTCAACCCAGCGGTCCGAGAACCAGTAGGCCCGCATCAGTCCCCAGAAGCTGCGCATCGAGGAAACTGGTGTCAGGAGCGGCGGCCTTGCGGCACCGCGGAGCCATTTTTCCGATATTGAATGTCGTTCTGGTCTACCGACCCGAATCACAATCCCGCCCAAACCTCTTTTAGTTTTGTTACAGACAGTAACACCAATTGATCATTTTCAATTATCTTTCTCGGTCTGTGGAGGATTTTAAACCCCTCGCCGTTGCCATTAAGCAACAGCGGCGGTGCCATGCGATGCTGCTCTCGACGCATATTACCTCTATAATTTCAATGGGTTGCCGGTGCATGCGTGCGGGCACTAGCATCTTCCCCAAGGGAAAGCTTTTTGCACAGTTTTGTTATGGGAAGAGCGTGGTAGATCGGCCGATTTTTATGCTGCGGAAGACGAATCGAGGCAAAGACGCGCCGTCATCCTTGTTGCCATATCGACCTGGCGGCAGCCGGAAAGTGACCGGAGGGCGTTGGACTGGAGGGCGTTGGCTGCCGTGGCGATGTCGCCAAACGCGCCTATGGAATGACGTCTATCCGGTCGCTTTCTCCAACTCGCCCCGCGCCTTTGCCGCCGCGACCTGGCGAATGGCGTCAGTGAGCGTGTCGACGTCTTGCGCGCCCATCACCGCATACTTGCCCTCAAGCAGGAAGCACGGCACGCCCGTGATACCCATGCGCGAAGCGGTGGCGATTTCGGTGCGCACCGCCTCGACATCGGCGTCCGTCGGCAAAAGCGTCTCGACCACGGATGCATCCATGCCGGCCTCGCGGGCGGCGTTGATCAGTACGACATGGTCGCCGAGATTGGCGCCTTCCTCGAAATTCAACTGGAACAGACGTCGCACCAGCCGGTTTTGCATGACCTCGCCGGCGGCACCAGCCCAGCGGATGACGCGGTGCGCGTCCAGCGTGTTGGGCGCGACCTTGATGGCGGCGAAGGCGAAGTTGATTCCCTCGGCTTCGCCCAGTGGCTCGATGCGGGCGTGAATCTCGCGGACGCGTTCGTCGCTGCCGAACTTGGCCACCATGTATTCGCGGCGATCCTTGCCTTCGGGCGGGATGGTCGGGTCGAGCTGGAATGGCCGCCAGCGTATGTGCACGTCGACATGGCTTGCCGCGGCGATCGCCTTGTCGAGCCGCTTCTGGCCGATGAAGCACCAAGGGCAGACGACATCGGAGACCACATCGACGGTAATCGACTTCTCGTCGCTCATCCTGGTCTCCTGTTGCGAAGAGGTCACTTCGGCTTGCGCCACCATGTCGGCAGTCGATAGCCAGATATGGGGGTCTTTCGCGGATGTTCCAGATAGCTCCAGTAGGCGAGCCATTGCTGCGTGTTGTGCTGCATCGGAACCATGTAGTGGCCGGAGATCAACAACCTGTCGAGGACCCGGACGGCGGCAACATAATCTTCGCGGCTGCGGGCGTCGAGCATCGCCTCTAGTGCGGCATCTATCGCCGGATCGGCGACGCCGGCAAGGTTGAATGACCCTTCGGCATTGGCGGCAGCTGACCCCCACCGTCCGAGCTGCTCGATGCCCGGCGACAGCGAGTTCTCGAAGCCGCTGGTGCCGATCAGCACATCGAAATCGAAACGTTGCTTGCGCGACTGGATCTGGTCGCCGTCAAGGCTGCGGATGGTGACAGCGATGCCGATCTTCGCCAGCGTGCGCTGGTAGATGGCGGCAAGGCGCTCCTCGTTCTGCGAGGCGGTCAGGATCTCGAAGCCGAAGGGTTCCCCCTCGGGATCGAGCATCACTCCATCCTGCAACGTGTAGCCCGCGCCCTTCAATATGTCGAAGGCAGCTTTCAGCACCTTGCGGTCCTGGCCCGAGCCGTCGGTGACGGGTGGCCGCCAGGTGCCGTCCATGACATCGGCTGGCACACGACCCGGGTAGGGTGCCAGAAGCGCCTTTTCCCTGTAGTCGGCCGGATGGCCGAGCGCGGACAGCTCGGAATTCTGCCAATAGCTCATGGTGCGCATATACTTGCCGCCAAACAAGTTCTTGTTGGCCCATTCGAAGTCGTAGAGCATACCGAGCGCGCGTCGAACGACCGGACTGGAAAACTTCTGCAGCCGTGTGTTGAACAGAAAGCCCGTCACCACAGGCGGGATCCCGGTGTCGAACGTTTCGGCGATCACGTCGCCCTTGTGGAAGGCCGGGAAGTCGAGATCGCGCTCGCGCTTGACCGGATCGCTATCGTCATCGATGGCGCAGATGCCTTTCTTGAAAGCTTCCAGCTTGGCATTGGCATTGAGAAAATATTCGATGGTGATCTGGTCGTAATTGTCGAAACCGCGCTTGGCGGGGATGTCCTTGCCCCAATAATTTGGGTTGCGCTTGAACACGATGCGCTGGCCAGGCGCCACGTGCGCCACGGTGTACGGGCCGCTGCCGATCACGGGTTTTAGCGTGGTCCTGTCGAAGGTCTCCTTGTCGAAAGCGTGCTTCGGTACGATTGGCGTCATCGCGATAACCAGCGGGGTCTCGCGGTTGGCCTTGTCATTGAATGTAAAGCGCACGCTGCGGTCGCCAATTTTTTCGAGTTTAGCGACCATGCTCATACGGGCGCTGTAGGGTGGCCGGCCTTTCTCGGTAAAGACGTCGTATGTGAACAGCACGTCTTCCGCAGTCACCGGTTGGCCATCCGACCACTTGGCGCTCGGATCGAGGTGGAATTCGATGCTCTTGCGCTCCGGATCCATGTCGGCAGTGTCGGCAAGCAGGCCATAAAGACTGAAGGCTTCATCGTCGTTGCGCTGCATCAATGGCTCGAAGACGAGATTGCCGAAAATCCTATCGATCATGCCGCGTGCCGTTGTGCGGAGGCTTTTCAGGATGAACGGCTTGAGATTGTCGAAGCTGCCGACGACGCAATAGGGGATGCTGCCGCCCTTCGGCGGATCGGGATTGACGTAGTTGAAATGCGTATAGTCGGCCGGCAGCGCCGGCTCGCCTTGCATGGCGATCGCGTGTTTCGGTTCCGACACAGCTGGCTGAAGCGAAAGTGTGATAGACGAGATCGCGGCGATCAGCCAAACAAGAACGCGGCCCATGACCGTCTCCTTACTGGGTCGGCTTGATGATTCGGAGCGCACCCTAACATGAGCCGGCCGCCTCCCGGCCAATCGCGAGCTCAAGAATTGCGACTATCGGGCTGGATTCGGCACCGCTTGCAGTGTAACACGCCGTCCGAAGTCATTCTGTTGCCTCATTTCGGCAACAGTTAGCTGGACCACACGGCGCGAAGAAGCCGGTCCTGGGATCATTTGAGAGGAAGTGCACGATATGACGAGCCTGAACAGCAACGCGTACCGCCTGTCGGTCATGGCCGCTGGCGTGGTCGGCTTTCTGGGCGCACAACTTCCCGCTGCTCTTGCGCAGCAGCAACAGCAGATTCCGCAGGGCTGGTTCAAAGCCTGCACCAAGCAGGAAGACGTCGACATCTGCAATGTCCAGAACATCACCACTGCCGGCAACGGCCAGCTCGTCACCGGCGTCAGCCTGATCGAATTGAAGGGCAAGGTGAACCGCAAGGTGTTCCAGGTGACGGTTCCGACCGGCCGCCTGGTTCCTCCCGGCATTGGCCTGCAGATCGATGCCGGGAAGGCGCAGAAGCTCGATTATGTGATCTGCTTCCCTGACCGGTGCGTGGCGGAAGTGCCGCTGACCGACCAGCTCGTCGCCTCCTTTAAGAAGGGTTCGAACCTGACGCTCACCTCGGTCAATTTCCAGAACCAGCCGAACCCGATCAAGGTCGCACTGACCGGCTTTAGCGGCGCCTTCGACGGGCCGCCGCTGCAGCAGTCGGACATCGAGGATCGGCAGAAGAAGCTTCAGGATTTCGTTGCCAAGAACAATCAGGACTTCGCCAAGAAGCTCAAGGAAGAGCAGGACAAGGCGAAGACCGCCAACTGATCGCCTCTCAGGCGCAATTTCTAAGGAAAAGCGGGGTCATTCCCGCTTTTTCCGTTCCGGCCAGCGATTTCCTGATTCCGGTCAGGCCTGCCGTCAGGTCAATGTCTTGACTGGTGTCTCGGCTCGTAGCGCCCGTCCGGCCTCTTGTCGAACATCTCACCGATCTCCGGATGCCGCACCGGTTCGCCAGACTGATCCTCGAGCAGGTTCTGCTCAGACACATAGGCGATGTATTCCGTTTCCGAATTCTCAGCGAGCAAGTGGTAGAAGGGCTGGTCCTTGCGCGGCCGCACATCCGCTGGGATCGCCTCGTACCATTCGTCGGTGTTGGCGAATTGCGGGTCGACATCGAAAATGATGCCGCGGAACGGAAACAGCCGGTGGCGCACCACCTGCCCGATCGAGAATTTGGCTGTTTTCATCATCGTACTCACCACTAAGTCCTAGGAGCGCCGCGTCCTTGGAATGCGCAAAGACTCTCTAAGACTTTGAATTTACGCATTACGCTTCCAAAAATCGAGCCCGACTTAGGGCTGATACCTGGGCCTACTTGACGCAGACGCCGCATCAATTCAATGCCGCAGCGCTTGACGCCCCGCCACTGCGGGCTAGCCCGAGGGCGTGCTACCGCTTGACTTGTTTTCTTAAGCCGCCGGCGAGCGCCGCAAAACCACTGCCGGGCCGCAGCCCCTCGCGCATGAAAAAGGCGCGAAGCGGCGCGAAGCCGCCGAGCACGCCGAGGCCGGCGCTGCGCGCCATCTGTGCCGGCAGCATGTCCGAGAGCAGCGACTTGTTGAGCAGGTTGACCGCACTGCTGCGCGCCAGGATGTCAGGCCGGCGCTTGAAATCATAGGCTGCGAGTGCCTTGACGGCGCCCGGGTCAGCCCTGTTTTCGCAAGCAATTCCAACCAGATCATCGATATCCCTGATACCAAGGTTGAGACCTTGCGCGCCGATCGGCGGAAACACATGGGCGGCTTCGCCGACAAGTGCCACCCGGTTACGCGCGAACCACCGGGGCGTCACGCCGGAAAGCGGGTAGATCTGCCGGCCGGGTTCGACAGAAACCCGGCCCAGCATCGATTGCATCCGCTGTTCGACCCGCATCGAAAGCGTAGCATCGTCCAGTGCGGCGAGTTCTTTCGCCGTTTCCGGTTCTACTACCCAGACAAGGCTGGACCGGTTGCCGGGCAGGGGAACCTGGGTGAACGGACCGGTCTCGGTGTGGAATTCGGTCGAGGTGAAAGCGTGGTCGCTGCGGTGACCGAAATTGAGAACCAGTGCGGCCTGCGGATAGGACCGCGCGGATGTCGAGATGCCGGCAGCCTCGCGGGCCGGCGACAGACGGCCATCGGCAGCGACCGCCAGCGATGCTGCAACCTCGTTGCCGTCAGACAGGATCGCATGGGCGTGATCGGCGTCGAGGCGCCAGGTCTCCACCATCGCTTTTCGCCATTCGATGCCGGAATGCGCGGCAACAGTCCCGGCAAGTGCGGGGTTGAGCGCGCTGTTGGGTAAGTTCAGCCCGAACTGCTCCTCGGCGATTTCGCTGGCACGAAAAATGACCACCGGGCTGCGGATCAGCCGGCTGGTTGCATCGACGATGCGCATCACCTTCAGCGGTGCGGCTTTGGACCTCACCTCATCGAGGACGCCCAACCGTTCTAGGATATTCAGGGCTGGGTTCATCAAGGCCGTCGTGCGGCCGTCTTGGCCATTTGCCTCAGGTCCGACGAGCGTCACGGGAAAGCCGGCATCCGCAAAACCAAGCGCTGCGATCAGCCCTGCCGGGCCGTTGCCGGCAACCAGTATCCGTGCTGTCTCCCGATGGTCCAAATTCGGCTTCCCGGTTGCGATGCGAGGCGGTCGGTCCGACCTGAATGAGCTATAGGTCAGATCATGCAGCTTGATCAACGCGGCGATTCGGCCCATTCGATTGCCATGATCGGCCAAGACCATGATTTCAGTCATCTCGACCGTTTCGGCCGTGCCGCGGCGAGCGTCTCGCGCAATCCTCGACTGGCGGTGAACATCGTTTTGGGTGCCGGCGTCCTCCTGGCCTGGCTGCTTCTCGGCGCCATGGCGATTCGCGGTGCCGAAAGCCGGGTTCCGGGCATCGATGCACCCGGCGACACGTTGCTCAGATATCTGCCGCAACTGCCGCTGCCGGATTTTCTTGAGCGCTTCTTCATCCTTTGTCTTGCACCTGCGCCGCTCGACGGGAGCATCGGCGAGCAGGCCGGAGCGCTCATCGTGATGTGGTTCCTGATGGCGGTCGCCACCATGCTGCCCTCGGCGGCGGCGATGATCCGCACCTATTGCGAGATCGCCGATACCGCGCGGATCAAGGCCGCACCGGTCGTCCATCCGCTGGTCCTGGTCGCCGGTTATCTCAGCGTGTGGTTGGCTGCGTCGGCAGCGTTCGCGGCGCTGACGCTCATCGTCCACGCCTCATCTGTGCAGATACTCGATCCGGTGGTCGGAGCGACCGGAGCAGCTGCGCTTTTGGTTGCTGGCCTTTACCAGTTCAGCGGCCTGAAGGAAGCCTGCCTGACGAAATGCAAAAGCCCGTTCTCGATCCTGTTTTCGAACTGGAGCGCGCGGCCCGGCCGGATTTTCCGGCTCGGCATGGAACAGGGCGTCTGGTGCCTCGGCTGCTGCTGGGCGCTGATGCTGGTGATGTTCGCCGTCGGTGTGATGAACGTCTTCTGGATGGCGCTGATCGGCCTGTTCACCTTGATCGAAAAACAGACGACGGGCAGGCTGCCAACCCGGATCGCCGGTGTGATACTGCTTGTCTGGGCAACCGCCCTGCTAGTAATCTCGGCATAGGGAGAGAATTCGATGGCAGATCAAGGCTGGGCAATGAAGGGAGAGCTGGTGCTCTCCTGCAATTGCACGGTTTTTTGCCCTTGCGTGCTGTCTCTCGGCAGTCATCCGCCGACCGAGGGCTATTGTCAGACCTGGGCGGGGTTCCGCATCGATGCCGGCCATTTCAGCGAGGTCGACCTGTCCGGCCTCAACCTTGGGCTGGTCATGGAAATCCCCGGTTATATGAGCCGCGGCAACTGGACCGCCGGACTGTTCATCGACAAGCGCGCCTCAGTCTACGCGGTAAAGGCGCTGACCAAGATTTTCACCGGCAAGGCTGGCGGAACCACCTCGCTGCTCTCCATCATGGTCGGAAAGTTCCTCGGCGTCGAGCAAGCGCCGATCACCTATGAGACGCGCGACAGGACGCGGATCTTCCAGATACCGAAGATTATCGACGGGGCGGTGACGCCGATCCCAGGCAAGGACCGCGACAAGGATACGCTGATCAGCAATTCGGAGTACTGGATCGCACCGGAAATCGTCGTCGCCAGGTCCGACAAGAGCAAGATGCGGGCCTTCGGCCGCAACTGGAATTTTGCCGGCCGCTCGGCCGAAATCTGCAAGCTGGACTGGCGGGGCCCGTGAGCAAAAAAACAACGGCCAGGAAAATCACGGACAGGATTCCGAGGCCAAAGAAGAAAGTCACGTGGCCGCAGGCGCGCGCGTTTTCGGTCCATCTGCTGACCGCGTCGGGCTCGTTCCTGGCGTTTCTGTCGCTGGTGGCTGCGAGCGAGCAGCGCTGGACGGCGATGTTCTGGTGGCTGGGGCTGGCGCTGTTCGTCGACGGCATCGACGGGCCGATCGCCAGGAAACTCGAAGTCAAGGAAATCCTGCCGACATGGTCGGGCGAACTCCTCGACAACATCATCGACTACGTCACCTACGTGCTGATACCGGCCTTCGCGCTTTACCAGCGCGGCTTCATGGGTGAGGGCCTGTCGTTCCTGTCGGCGGCGATCATTGTCGTTTCGAGCGCGATCTACTATGCCGACACCGGCATGAAGACCAAGGAAAATTTCTTCAAAGGGTTTCCGGTAGTCTGGAACATGGTGGTGTTCACCCTATTCGTCATCGATCCGGGACAATGGGTTTCCTTCGCCGTCGTCGTGGTGGCCGGCATTCTGACCTTTATGCCGATCAATTTCATCCACCCGGTGCGGGTGGTGCGGCTGCGCCCAATCAACCTTGGCATGACGCTGCTATGGTGCGCATTTGGAGCGCTGGCGCTGGCGCAGGCAGCTCTTGCCGCCTTCTACGACCAGATCGGCGTCTTGGGCGAGCAGGTGAGTGTCTTCACCAAGATCGGCATCACGGTCACCGGACTTTACCTCGCTTGCATCGGCGGTATCATGCAGCTCTTTCCAAATCTCGGCGCCAAGCCGGACGACAATTAAGCTTGATCCCAAGAGAGCCAGAAATGTCCAAAGCGATCCGTATCCACGCCAATGGCGGTCCGGAGGTTCTGACCTATGAGGACGCCGATCCGGGCCAACCCGGCTCGGGACAAATCCTGGTCAGGCACACGGCGATCGGCCTCAATTTCATCGACGTCTATCATCGCTCCGGCCTTTATCCGCCGCCGGGCGGTTTCCCGCTGATACCGGGCAGCGAGGCGGCCGGGGTGGTGGAGGAAGTGGGCGCGGATATCGACTGGCTGAAGCCGGGCGATCGCATCGCCTATGCCCTCACGACTGGCGCCTATGCCGAGCAGCGCGTGATCGCCGCCGACCGAGTGGTGAGGGTGCCGGACGGCATCAGCGACGAGCAGGCCGCCGCCATGATGCTGAAAGGGATGACGGCGGAGTATCTGCTGCGCCGTACCTTCAAGGTGAAGGCGGGCGACACGATCCTGTTTCACGCGGCGGCCGGGGGCGTCGGACTGATCCTCGGCCAATGGGCCAAGCACCTTGGCGCGACCGTGATCGGCACCGCCAGCTCCGCCGACAAGATCGAGCTCGCCAAGGCGCATGGCTTCGATCACGTCATCAACTACCGCGAGCAGGACTTCGTCGCCGGCGTCCTCGCCATCACCGGCGGCAAAAAGTGCGATGTCGTCTATGATTCGGTAGGCAACGACACCTTTCCGGCCTCGCTCGACTGCCTGAAGCCGCTCGGCATGTTCGCCAGCTTCGGTCAATCGTCGGGACCGGTCCCGCCGTTCAGCATGTCGTTGCTGGCGCAGAAAGGTTCGCTGTTCGCAACCCGGCCGACGCTGTTCGTCTACAATGCCAAGCGCGAAGACCTCGAGGCGTCCGCCGCCGCGTTGTTCGAAATCGTGCTCAGCGGCGCGGTCAAGATCAAGATCAACCAGCGCTACGCGCTCAAGGATGCCGGCAAGGCGCATTCCGACCTTGAAGGCCGCAGGACGACCGGGACAACCATTCTTATCCCCTGAGCCTTGCTATCGCTTAGAGCGGCGTGCGTCCACTTGGACGCACAAAAGCACGCTCTAACATTTTGAACCTACGCATCGTGCTTGCCGAAAATCGATTTCGATTTTCGGGCCAATGCGTTAGGTTTCCGCTGAAATTCTTGAAGCTCTTTCAAGACGGGTGCCGCTTTGCGATGACAGCAGGCCGCGCATACGATGCCTGCGGGAACACAGAATATATCTGGCAAACCAGATGGGAGGCACTGTGAGTGCAAATCAGGACGACGCAAACCTGCTTGAGGTCCGGGGCCTCACCAAGACGTTCGGCACGCTGACAGCCTGCGACCATATCGATCTCAACGTCGCAAAAGGCGAAATCCACGCGTTGCTCGGTGAGAACGGCGCCGGCAAGTCGACGCTCGTCAAAATGCTGTTCGGAACACTGGAGCCCAATTCGGGCAAGATTTTCTGGAACGGTCAGGCGGTCACGATCACCAATCCCGGCTTTGCGAAGAAGCTCGGCATCGGCATGGTGTTCCAGCATTTTTCGCTGTTCGAGGCGCTGACGGCGGCCGAGAACATCGCGCTGTCGCTGGACGACGGTTCGCCGATCAGCACGATTGCCGCGAAGGCAAGGGCGCTTTCCTACAGCTACGGCCTGCCGCTCGACCCGCAATCGCTGGTCGGCGACCTGTCGGTCGGCGAGCGCCAGCGTATAGAGATCATCCGCTGCCTTCTGCAGACGCCGCAGCTCATCATTCTCGACGAGCCGACTTCGGTGCTGACGCCGCAGGAAGCCGACAAGCTGTTCGCGACGCTCGAACGGTTGCGCTCGGAAGGAAAGTCCATCCTCTACATTTCGCACCGCCTGGAAGAGGTCAAGCGCATCTGCGACCGCGCAACCGTGCTGCGCCACGGCAAGGTGGTTGGCCATTGCAACCCGCGCAAGGAAACCGCGGCATCTCTGGCACGCATGATGGTCGGCAACGACGTTCAGGCGGTGGTGCGCGAACCTGCCCAGGGTATCGAGACCGCGCAGCCGCTGCTTGAAATTCGCGCACTCAGCCGCAGGCCGGCAACGCCGTTCTCGATCCCGCTCAGGAACATCAACCTGACGGTACGCGCCGGCGAAGTGATCGGCATTGCAGGCGTTGCCGGCAATGGCCAGGGCGAGTTCTTCGAATCCGTTTCCGGCGAGGTGCCGCAGCAGGATGCCGCCTCGGTGCGCATCCGCGGCAAGGATGCCGGCGGCCTCAGCATCACCGGCAGGCGGCTGATGGGCGCTGCCTTCGTGCCGGAAGAGCGGCTCGGCCACGGTGCAGCACCCCGCATGAAGCTTTCGGAAAACCTGCTTCTGTCGCGCCATGCCACCGACGGCAAGGTGTTTGTCGGCGCCGGCGGAATGGTCAAAAGCGATGCGATCTATGCCGCTGCCCAGCGCATCATCAAGTCGATGGATGTGCGCAAGAGCGCCCCGGACCCGGAGGCGGCAGCGCTTTCAGGCGGCAATCTGCAAAAGTTCATTGTTGGCCGCGAACTCGACCGTAGGCCAAGCGTCATGGTCGTCAATCAGCCGACATGGGGCGTCGACGCCGGTGCCGCCGCCCACATTCGCCAGACGCTGATCGAATTGGCGCGCAGCGGCTCAGCGGTGCTGGTCATCAGCCAGGATCTCGACGAATTGTTCGAGATATCCGACGCGATCGCGGTGATGCACAATGGCGAATTATCGAAGCCCTTGCCGATCGCTGAGGCCACGTTCGAAAAGATAGGACTGCTGATGGGCGGGGCCGAGCCCGGCCACGCCGAACACGCTCTGGAGACGTCATGATGCGCCTCGAACTCGTCAAACGGCCACAGCGCTCAATGCTGTTCTCGGCGCTGTCGCCCTTCATTGCATTCGTGTTGACGATCATCGCCGGCGCCATCCTGTTCGCGCTGCTTGGCGTCAATCCTTTGAAGGCGTTCCAAATTTATTTCCTAGAGCCGGTCAGTCAGGTCTGGCAGCTGCATGAGCTGGCGATCAAGGCGGCACCGCTCATCCTGATCGGGGTCGGCCTGTCGGTCTGCTACAGAGCCAACATCTGGAACATCGGCGCGGAAGGCCAATTCATCCTGGGCGGCATCGTCGGCTCGAGCATTCCGGTGCTGTTTCCGCAGTTCGAAGGGCCGCTGGTGCTGCCGCTGATGCTGCTGTTCGGCATGGTCGGCGGTGCCGCCTACGCAGCCATTCCCGCCTTGCTCAAGACGCGTTTCAACACCAACGAGATCCTGACCAGCCTGATGCTGGTTTATGTCGCGCAGCTGTTCCTCGACTGGCTGGTGCGTGGTCCCTGGCGCGATCCGAAGGGTTTCAATTTCCCGCAGACGATACAGTTCAACGATTCGGCCATTCTCCCCGAACTGATGCCGGCCTCCGGCCGAGCCAATTGGGGTTTCGTGTTCGCGCTGGTCGCGGCGGTGCTGGTCTGGATCCTGATGAGCCGCATGCTGAAAGGCTTTGAGGTCCGCGTGCTCGGCTCAAGCCCCAGGGCAGGGCGCTTCGCCGGCTTCGGGATCAACCGAATGGTGTTCTTCGCCTTCATGCTGTCGGGTGCACTCGCCGGACTTGCCGGCATCTCGGAGGTCTCCGGCGCCATCGGCCAGCTGCAGCCGGTGATTTCGCCCGGCTACGGCTTTGCCGCCATCATCGTGGCGTTCCTCGGCCGGCTCAATCCGCTCGGCATCGTCGCTGCGGGCCTGGTGCTGGCACTGACCTATCTCGGCGGCGAGGCGGTGCAAAGCGCGCTCGGCATCTCCGACAAGGTGGCGCGCGTGTTCCAGGGCATGCTCCTGTTCTTCGTGCTCGGCTGCGACACGCTCATTCACTACCGCATTCGTCTGATCGGCTTTGCCGCGCCGAAGCTTGAATCCGCGCCGAAGCTGGAGGAGGCCCGCTGATGGACATCACCGTCAACATTCTTTTGACCATCGCAACCGCGGCGACGCCTTTGCTGATCGCGGCGATCGGCGAGCTGGTGGTCGAGCGTTCCGGCGTGCTCAATCTCGGTGTCGAAGGGATGATGATCATGGGGGCGGTCGGCGGTTTCGGCGCCGGCTATCTCACCGGATCGCCGTGGATCGGGTTGTTGGCGGCGATCGCCTTGGGTGCGGTGTTTTCGCTGCTGTTCGCCGTCATGACGCTGTCGCTGGCCACCAACCAGGTGGCGACCGGCCTGTCGCTGACGTTGCTCGGCCTCGGGCTTTCCGGCATGATGGGCACTAGCTTTGTCGGCCAGCCCGGCGCGAGGCTGCCAAACCTCGACATTCCCGGCCTGACAGCGATCCCCGTCATCGGCAGGTTGTTATTCGGCCAGGACCCGATCTTCTACATCTCGATTGCATTGACCGCCGCCGTCATGTGGTTCCTGTTCAGGACCCGCACCGGACTCACGCTGCGCTCGATCGGCGACAGTCACACATCGGCCCATGCCCTTGGCATCCAGGTCATCCGCTACCGCTACCTGGCAGTGATCTTCGGCGGCGCCTGTGCAGGCCTTGCCGGGGGCCACCTGTCGCTGGTCTATACGCCGCAATGGGTGGAGAACATGACCGCCGGGCGCGGCTGGATCGCGCTGGCGCTGGTCGTGTTCGCGTCATGGCGGCCATGGCGGGTGCTGGCTGGCGCCTATATCTTCGGCGCGGTATGGATCGGCCAGCTTCATGCACAGGCTTTTGGTATTCCGGTTCCCTCGCAACTGCTTTCTTCATTGCCCTATCTGGCAACCATCGTGGTTCTCGTTCTAATCTCGCGTAACAAGCGTTTGACGATGATGAACACACCGGCTTCCTTGGGGCAGCCATTCGTTCCGGATCGTTGACAATAAAAACAAACGGGAAGCTCCAAGGCTTAACTCAGAGAGGTAACACGATGAAAAAACTGCTTATTGCGCTGGTAGCCACGGCGGCAGCATTGTCGGCGGCGGCGACCGCCGAAGCGCAGGAAAAGCTGAAAGCCTGTTGGGTCTATACCGGCCCGATCGGCGATTTCGGCTATTCGTACCAGCATGACCAGGGCCGCCTGGATGTAGAGAAGGCACTCGGCGACAAGGTCGAGACCGCTTATCTGGAGAACGTCTCCGAGGGTCCCGATGCCGATCGTGCCTTCGAGCGCCTGGCGCGCGAAGGATGCAAGATCATTTTCGGCACGTCCTTCGGCTTCATGGACCCCGAAGTGAAGGTCGCCAAGAAGTTCCCCGACGTGATGTTCGAACACGCGACCGGCTACAAGACGGCCGAAAATCTCGGCATCTACAACGCACGTTTCTACGAAGGCCGCTACATCCTCGGCCAGATCGCCGCCAAGCAATCGAAGTCGGGCGTCGCCGGCTACATCGTTTCGTTCCCGATTCCCGAAGTGGTGATGGGCATCAATTCCTTCATGCTCGGCGCGCAATCGATCAAGCCAGATTTCAAGGCGAAGATCGTCTGGGTCAATTCATGGTTCGATCCGGGCAAGGAAGCCGATGCCGCCAAGGCTCTGTTCGACCAGGGTGCCGACATCATCGTCCAGCACACCGACTCGACCGCTCCCCTGCAAGTCGCCGAAGAGCGCGGACTGCAGGGCTTCGGCCAGTCTTCGGACATGATCAAGTTCGCTCCCAAGGCACAGTTGACCTCGATCGTCGATGATTGGGGCCCGTATTATATCGGCCGGGTGAAGGCTGCACTCGACGGTACCTGGAAGCCTGGCAATGTCTGGCTGGGCATCAAGGACGGCGCCGTTAAGATGGCCCCTTACACCAACATGCCCGATGACGTGAAGGCGATGGCGGAAGCCACCGAGAAGAAGATCGTCGAAGGATGGAACCCGTTCACCGGGCCGATTGCCAAGCAGGACGGCACGCCGTGGCTGAAGGAAGGCGAAGTCGCCGGCGACGCTACGCTGCTCGGCATGAACTTCTACGTCAAGGGCGTCGACGACAAGCTGCCGCAGTAAGCGCAGACGGGGGCCAATCATGAGAAGGAAGGGCGCCGCATGGCGCCCTTTTCGCTTAGCGCATGACCCCGAAATCGGGGTCGATTTCGGAAAGGATCATGCGCAAAATCAAAGCGCTACAGCGTTCTTTGCGCGTCCAAAATGACGCGTGGTGCAGTAGAGATACGATCAGACCGCCGAACCGTAGAGATCGTAGGCGTCGGCACGGTCGATCTTGACGGTGACGATGTCGCCGGCCCGCAACGGACGCCGCGACTGGATATTCACCGAGCCGTCGATTTCGGGTGCGTCGTATTTGGTGCGGCCTTTCGCCGAGGTACCATGCGCCTCGTCGATCAGGACGGGCAGGCGCTTGCCGACCTTCCTTGCGAGCTGCGTCACCGAGATCTTCTGCTGGCGCTGCATGAAGCGGTGCCAGCGCGCTTCCTTGATCTCCTGCGGTACCTGTTCGAGGCCGAGATCATTGGAGCGGGCGCCCCTGACCGGCTCGTATTTGAAACAGCCGGCGCGATCGATCTTGGCTTCCTCCAGCCAGTCGAGCAGCATCTCGAAATCGTCGTCCGTCTCGCCGGGGAAGCCGACGATGAAGGTGGAGCGGATCGCCAGATCCGGACAGATTTCGCGCCAGCCGCGAATGCGGTCGAGCGTCTTTTCGCCATGGGCGGGCCGGCGCATGTTCTTCAGCACCTGCGGCGAGGCGTGTTGGAACGGGATGTCCAGATAGGGAAGGATCTTTCCTTCGGCCATCAGCGGGATGACATCGGCGACATGCGGGTAGGGGTAGACATAGTGCATGCGTACCCAAACGCCGAGCTTGCCGAGTTCCTCCGACAGATCGAGGAATTTCGCCCGCACTTCGCGATCGCCGAACATGCTGGTCTGGTATTTGATGTCGATGCCGTAGGCGCTGGTGTCCTGCGAAATGACCAGTATCTCCTTAACGCCGGCCTTGGCCAGTTTCTCGGCTTCGCGCAAAACGTCGGCCGCCGGCCGCGAGACGAGGTCGCCGCGCAGCGCTGGGATGATGCAGAAGGTGCAGCGGTTGTTACAGCCTTCCGAAATCTTGAGATAGGCATAGTGGCGCGGCGTGAGCTTGACCCCTTGCGGCGGCAACAGGTCGACATAGGGATCGTGGCTCGGGGGCGCGCCCTCATGCACTGCAGCCATCACGCTCTCGTATGCCTGCGGACCGGTGATGGCGAGAACGTTGGGGTGCTTCTCGCGGATGACGTCAGGTTCGGCGCCGAGACAGCCGGTGACGATGACCCTGCCGTTCTGCGAAAGGGCGGAGCCGATGGCGTTGAGCGATTCATCGCGAGCCGAATCAAGAAAGCCGCAGGTGTTGACGACGACCAGATCGGCGCCGTCATGCTTGCGCGCGATCTCGTAGCCTTCGGCGCGAAGGCGCGTGATGATGCGCTCTGAATCCACGAGGGCTTTTGGGCATCCAAGGCTGACGAAACTGACGCGAGGGGCAGACATGTGCGGTTTCCAATGGACGCGGGCCGGAAACCCTAAGGCCCGGCCCGGAAGTCTCGATACATGTTGGTCTTTTGAACTTTCGCAGAAGCTCAATTGCACGGCGCAATAGCATAGTTCCGCAATCAAGCAAACCGAGGAATGGCTTGGCGCCGCTCGGCGTGCCTGCACTGCCAAGGGTCAGGTTCAATGACCGCCCGGTCCGAACCAGGGCGCCAGGAATGCAAACTGTTCGGGGAACTGCTGCACGGCACCATCCAGAAGCATCTTCACGGCGACGTAGAGAATGATCACGAGGCCGATATAAGCAATCCAGCGGTACTTATGCAGGAGGCGTGCGACAAACGAAGCGGCGAAGCCCATCAGCGCAATCGACAGCGCCAAGCCGATGATCAGGACCGTCGGATGGTCCATCGCCGCGCCTGCGACTGCAAGGACGTTGTCGAGAGACATCGAAACGTCGGCAATGACGATCTGCCAGGCTGCCTGAGCGAAGGTCTTGCGCGGTCCCTTGCCGCCAATCGTCCCGCTTTTGTCGTAATCGACATTCGACAGCGATTCCGTCGCGTCATGTTCCTGCTCGTGGCTGACACGCAACTCGCGCCACATCTTCCAGCACACCCAAAGCAGCAGCAGGCCGCCGGCTATGAGGAGGATGGGGCCGATGGTGAGGAGCCACTGGGTGATCAGAGCGAAGAAGATGCGAAGCAAGGTGGCCGCCGCAATGCCGACGAGAATCGCCTTCTTGCGCTGGTCCGACGGCAGGCCTGCCGCGGCAAGGCCGATGACGATGGCATTGTCGCCGGCAAGCACAAGGTCGATGGCGATGACCTGGAGCAGGGCCGACAGGCCAGCGGCGGTAAAAATTTCCATCAGCTGGAATTTCCTTGCTTAGTCGCCGAGGTTCACGTGGAGTGCCCGGACGCCCTAACGTGTATGGTTCCCGCGCGTCAAGAGACCGCTTGAGGACAAGGCCGGCAAACCGCCTGATCGGGGGTAGAAATCGCCGAGAGCCGCAATAGATTTCGGGGACCGAAGAGTACGACGCCTTAGAAAGTGTTCCTCACAGGAGAGGCTCGTGACGTCTGACGACAACACACCCGTCCTTTCCGGGGCGCCCATCCTTTCTGGAGCAATCGGGGAGTACCGCGAGTTCGATCCTCCGGCCGCACTCGATGGGCATTTCCAGTGTGTCTGGTCCAATACATTGCGCCCGGACGCGGGGAACTTATCGGCCGTGGTCCCCGACGGCTGCGTCGACATCACCTGGATCGACGGCGATCTGGCTGTAGCGGGCCCCGACGTGGCCGTTGCCCTCTCTGCGCTGACACCTGGCTCTACCGTGATCGGTACCCGCTTCCGACCGGGTGCGGCAAGCCGGTGGCTCGGCCTGCCGATGTCGGAGATCGTTGGCGGCCGGTTGGCGCTCAGCCACTTCTGGGGAGCGCTGGCGCGCGAAATCGCCCAGAGAATTGGCGATGCATCCTCCACGACGGAGCGGATGCGGGCGATGCAAGCGGCACTCTCTAGGCTTGCGCCCGATGTCGAGCCGCCGCCTGCGGACATGGGATTTGCCTTCAACGCGCTGAAAACGGAATCGGCCGGTCCGGGCATGGCGGTGATCCTCGACCGGCTCGACGTCAGCCCGCGAACGCTTCGCCGCCGCTGCCAAGAGGCTTTCGGTTATGGTCCAAAGACGCTCGACCGCATTCTCCGCTTCCAGCGGTTTCTGAACCTGGCGCGGCAGTCCGCCGAGCCGCGCCTAGCCGATCTTGCGTTCGAGGCGGGTTATTCCGACCAGGCGCATCTGACGCGCGAGGTGCGGCGCCTGTCGGGCTTCTCGCCCGCGACGGTTCTGCGACAGCTCGGCGCCTGAACTGGCCGTTTCGTTCAATACGCCACAGCCAGCTCCGTCTAGTCTGCCTTCGTTGAAAGGAGGCAGATATGACCGTCTACAAATCCCGCATCATCACCGTGCCCATCGACCGGGACTGGCGCGAAGTCTATGACTTCGCCTCCATCCCGGAGAATTTCCAGCGCTGGGCGGCAGGCCTCGGCCGGCACTTCGAAAGATCGGGCGAGGAATGGACGGCTGAGGACCCCGACGGCCGCCTCATCCGCATCCGCTTCTCCCGGCCCAATGAATTCGGTGTCCTCGATCACATCGTCTTTGCCGAGGACAAGGAAACCCGCAATGCGGTGCGCGTGGTTCCCAACGGGACCGGCGCGGAGGTCATGTTCGTGCTCTTGAGGACGCCGGAGATGACGGAGGAGATATTCGCTGCCGACGCCGAGGCCGTGCAGCGCGACCTCAATACCCTGAAGGCAATGCTCGAACGCTGAGCCTTCCAAAGACCACGAAAGGAGAAGATCATGGCCAAATCCAGCAACGACAAGCGCATCGACTATGTCGAGTTTTCCGTTGGCGATATCGCGCGCTCGCGCGACTTCTACGGCAAGGCCTTCGGCTGGTCTTTTAAGGACTATGGGCCGAGCTATTGCGAGTTCAACGACGGCCGCCTGACTGGCGGCTTCGCCCTCGGCGGCCAGGGCAAGGCGGCAGGCGGGCCGCTGGTGATCCTCTACGCCGACCAGCTCGACGAGACCCAGCGCCACGTCGAGGAGGCCGGCGGGAAGATCGTCAAGCCCGCCTATTCCTTCCCGGGCGGCCGCCGCTTCCACTTCTCCGATCCGGACGGCTACGAACTGGCAGTGTGGTCGGAGAAGTGAGGAAGCGGAAAGGGGCGCCGAGCCGAGCCGACGCCTCTTTCGAATGGGTTGGACGCCCACCAAGGATCCGATTGTACGGCTTGGTTGTCGCTGCGCTACCTCCTCAAAGGTGCCGGCGCTGCTGTTTAAGCGATGTAACAATTATTGTCCGATGGCGTAGGACCCGCATCGTATAAGGCTGGCCTGAGGACCATCGCATACCGCACCGCGCATGACGGAACCGACACGAACGACAATACGGCAAAGACTGTATGCTTTTTTGATCGCTGGCCTGGGCGGGCTGGCCGCATCGGCAATCTCGTTTTCGATGACGCTCTACGAAGCTGCCCATCCGCCAAAGGTGCCTGTCGTGCAAGCAGGCCAGCAGATCGATACCGGTCGCTGGTTTGTAACTTTGCGAAGGGCACGTGTCGGAACAGTGCCGCCAGCGGCCGGTATATGTCGCCAATCGTCGTGGTCATCGCGTCGGGTGGGCTTTCGTGCTCCGGTGCTGGACTTTCGCCAGACGGTCCTCCTCTATTCCTGGAGGTCGTTGTAATCAAACTCACACCACTTCGGGTTGAATTTGATCGCAGGTAACGCAAGTTTCCCTCATCCGCCCTTTTCCGGACTTGACCCGACAGACGCTGACCCAAAACGTGTGGACCAAGATTCGGAGGTTCCAGCTTTGGAGAATAGCCAAGAGACTCTCTTTGCCAAAACGGCAGCACCTTGATTGAGAGTCCGTTTTAAAAGTCATTGGTTCCTCGCAATCCTGCGCACGAGCAGCATGACTGAGGCGGCATACAGAAAGGTTGCGGCGGAATTGATGGTTGCTTTAAAGTCCTTTGCCAGCCTGCGATTACGGTCAATCCATGCAAAGAAGCGTTCGACGGCACGGCACCAAAGCACCCGATCTGTCAGACATGAGCTATGACCGAAAATGAGTGATGGGCATGGTGAGCAACTTTCAAAACGGGCTCTTAACCGCAAAGCAGCGTTGAGTTATCGCAACGCCCCTTGCGCGGCCAATAGCTTGTGCCTTTCGAAGATCGCTAGCTTCTGCGGATAAGTGATCCGCACCTTGGCGTTGCACCCGTCGCATCTGAAGTGCGCGATCGTTCTTAGCGCAGAGCCCTTCCTTACCGCCGGATGCGAGCAATCCGGACAATCGAATGTGAGGGCAACATCAGACAGGTCTTCGGCTAAACCCATTTCCATCCCCTTCGCAGGCGCTGTGGCTACACTCTGGCGAGACTCAATGGGCAATTACGATGCCAATCCGGCTGTGCCAAAGCGGGACTAGAACTATCGCCTCGGAACGCCGCCAAACTGGTGCGCTTTCTCTGCGCCCTTTGCGCGACAAAGAGACCGGACTGCCTCCAGAAATTCGCGCTCACTGGTAGTAATGTTCGGAAGATTGCGACAATCGTCACCGCCAAGGCTCGGCATCCCGGCTTAAAGGGTCGATGTGTTCATCTGCGCAAACCTGATCAAACACGCGCTCACGTGAGGGCTGAGGCGGGTGCGATTGAAACGCCGGCGCGGCATTTGCGAGCCTTCGGTGCCCGTTGCCCGTGCAAAAGAAGCGGGCCTTCGCAAGAAAAGTGAGTCGTGGTCCCTGGCTCGTAATCCCGTGCCTTCGTTGTTCGTCCGATATCTCACTTACCCTCTCGCAGCGCCCTCTCGGCTTTTGTCAGGGCTGACCGATCATTGCCGTTCTTTTTGATCAGCCTGCTGACCTGGCTTGGCGAGATGCCATTCTCCCGCGCAAAATATTCTACCTCGTAATACTCGTCGACCGACAAACGATTCTGGTTGTCTTCCATTTTCGTCTTCCTACCAGGGTTCAAGCGAACGGTACGTTGAAAGGACCATAGCAACGACTGCCTGCAGCCGCGGTTCCAAGGGGCGATACGTCCTTGCCTGTTTTGCGAACAGATAAGACTTAGGGTCCGGTGGAGGATCGGACCGAATCCCCTGCTGTGGAAGCGTGTCCAGGAACAGGCCGGGCCGCCGCCAGAGGCCATGAAGAAACGGCCGGCGACGCAGCGGGTCGGGCCTGGTGTAAAGCTGCGCATCAAGCATCTGCGCGGCGACCACAGCAAATACGCCATGCTTCGCTGCTGGGTTTCAGTGACGAAAGCTAGGCCAACCAAAAAGGGGCGACTGGCTAAAATCTGTGCGAGCGCGTACAGTATGAGATCGCCAGCCACGCACAATGGGCGCTGACGCTTGGGAGCGAGCATCGCACTCCTGCCCCAAACGTAAGGCATTGTCCGATGGCAGAAGAAGCAGGGCGGGTCCGCCCGACAGATGACTATGTGCGCTCACTTGCGCAGCAGTCAGGTGCAACTGAGCAGCAAATACGGGACATTGCATCGCTGATCGGGCTTGATCGTGCCTCGATCCTGAGAGAGGCGCGTCTCTTGCGCCGTGATCTAGGGCCGAAGCTGTAAGAGCTCTCCCTGCGGCCGATTATCAGCACCAAGATCAGCCGGCCGGCGCGGATCATTGCGCGCGCGATCGCAAGCTGCGCCTCGACCACCCCACGAAGTCAGAGTGACGTGCAGCGAGACGTCTCAAGGGAACCTTTCCGGCGTTGTGCGCTTGTTGAGCATGCGTTTCACACCCCGTGAACGCCAACAAAAAAACGCTGGAACCAAAAGGAAATCCGCCATGGCGAAAGAAAAGACATTGGACGATCTCTTCCTCGATACGCTCAAAGATATCTATTACGCGGAAAAGAAGATCCTGAAGGCGCTTCCCAAGATGGCGCGCGCCGCCTCATCGGCCGATCTGAAGGCAGCCTTCGAGAAGCACAAGGACGAAACCGACGGTCATGTCGAGCGCCTGCAGCAGGTTTTCGAGCTCCTTGGTAAGCGAGCACAGGGCAAGACGTGTCCCGCGATCGACGGCATCATCGAGGAGGGCGAGGAGATTATAGAGGAGTTCAAGGGAACTCCCGCATTGGACGCCGGTCTGATCTCCGCTGCCCAGGCTGTCGAGCACTACGAGATCACCCGCTATGGCACGCTGAAGCGCTGGGCCGAGGTCTTGGGCATGAGCGACGCCGCCAAGCTGCTCGAACAGACGCTCGGCGAAGAGTCTATGACAGACGAGGTGCTCACCGGATTGGCGGACGCCTCGGCCAACGAAATGGCCAAGGCCGCTTGAATTCCAGCCGCCCCCAACTGTGTTGGGGTGGCTGTTTTACCCCAACATCCGTCTTTCGCTAGGAGACAATCATGGGTCGTGGCCTTCTACTCTGGCTGCTCGGAGTTCCCATTCCGATCATCATCCTTCTCGCGCTGTTCATGCGGTAGGAGGAATCCATGGCTTCATCCATCCTGGCGACCGACGTCGCCGCGCCGGTCGAGTCCTCGTCATCCGCAGTCAACTGGGACCGATCATCGCCGGCGCCTTCGCTGCCTCGACTCTGACGTTCATCCTGATGCTTCTCGGGTCCGGCCTCGGGCTCACGATGGTGTCTCCATGGTCCAACGAAAGCGCCAGCGTCACCACCTTCGCTGTGTCGTGCAATGGTTGTCATCCGGGCTCGGGGGTTACCTGACTGGGCGCCTTCGCACCAAATGGGTCGGCATTCATACGGACGAGACGTTCTTCCGGGATACCGCGCACGGATTCATGGCCTCGGCGCTGGCGACGCTTCTGGTCGTGTTCGTGTTCGGTTCGGCTGGCAATCGGCACCGGCGTCAAGGCGGCCTCGACAGTGGCCTCGGGAGCAGCAATGGGTGCCTCGGCAGGGGCGACCGCAAACGCCGGGAACGACGGAGGCAGCGACGCGACTTCGTATTTCCTCGATGCGCTGTTCCGCCCGCCCGATCCTTCCAGGCTGGCGGCGCCGGGCGCGGAGGGCGATGCGACAGCAGCCGCACAAGCCTCCCGCATCCTCTTTACGAGTGCGGGGCCGGCGAAGTCTCGGCCGACGACAAGACTTATCTGGGCCAACTCGTGGCCGCTCGCACTGGCCTGTCGCAAGCGGATGCTACTGCCCGGGTTGATGCGGTGCTTGCTCAGGTCGAGGCGGCCAAAGTCCAAGCACCAGCAGCCGACACAGCTAAAAAAGCTGGCGCCATCTTCGCGCTGGTTGGCGCGCTGTCTCTCATCATCGGTGCGTTCATCGCCAGCGCAGCAGCAGCGTTAGGCGGCAAGCAGCGCGACGACGAAGAAGACGCGCGCTCTATCTCACGGCAAGTCGAGGCTGAAGACGTCTACTCCCGGCCGATTCAGAGGGTCGGCCGGACTCCATCTCCCGCCACGCCCCCTTGCTATTGTGCAGTGCAGCAACGATATTGCTGCACTGCGTTACACAGATTGCGTCCATTCCGGGCGTCAGAACAGGGACGGCGCCATTGCGAAAAATCTCCGATACTATCGCCCGCCTCGCCGCGCTGCAGGCGCGACATGGCGCACATCCCGCCGACCTCGGTGCGTCAGACCATCTCCGGACGCTGGCCGACTTCGGTACCAATCCTGGCGGGTTGGAAGCGAAGTTCTACATTCCCAATGACCTATCCAAGGGAGCCCCGCTCGTCGTCGTGCTGCATGGCTGCACACAGAACGCGGCCGGCTATGACCATCATTCCGGCTGGTCCCAACTCGCCGACGAGGCTGGCTTCGCGCTGCTCTTTCCCGAACAGCAACGAGGCAACAACCCGAACCTCTGTTTCAACTGGTTCCAGCCTGGCGACACCAAGCGTGGTTCGGGCGAGGCGCTTTCGATTCGCCAGATGATCGAGACGATGGTCGTCACCCACGGCCTCGACCGAAGGCAAATCTTCATCACCGGCCTCTCGGCCGGAGGCGCAATGGCGGCGGCCATGCTGGCGACCTATCCGGAAGTGTTTGCCGGCGGTGCGTTAATCGCCGGCCTGCCCTACGGCAGCGCAACGACAATCCCGGAGGCCTTCGATCGCATGCGCGGCCACGGCGGTCCTTCGGAACAGGATCTGCAACGGGCCCTCCGCGGCGCATCGGATCATCGGGGACCGTGGCCGAGGATTTCGATTTGGCACGGTGCCGCTGACCACACGGTTTCGCCTTCCAACGCGGAAGCGATCGCAGGCCAATGGCGGGGAGTCCACCGGCTTGAGAAAGCGCCGACGCGTCGCGAAGTTGCCGGATCGCACGCAAAGCAGGTCTGGCGTAACGGCGCGGGAGAGGCCTTGATCGAAATCAACATGATCGCCGGGATGGGCCACGGCACGCCGCTCGGCAACGGCCTCGGCGCTCCGGGACCTTATATGCTTGATGTCGGCATCGCCTCCACACGCGAGATCGCACAGTTTTGGGGGATCGCGGCAACCGAGGATAGCGCCTCCCGGAAATCGAGGCCGCAAGTGACCGCCAGCCAACGGCAACTACGCCTGTCACCGGCGCCAGGTATAGAAAATGCGAAGTCGAAGCCCCCGCAGCCGACTGCCATCCATCAGTTCCCGCGTCACACGGAATTGGGCCAACCCGGCGTGAAGAAGATCATCGAGGATGCCCTGCGGGCAGCGGGCCTGATGCGCTAGGCGGACGGCGCAAATCGCAAGCGGCTTCGACCAACGAAAAGGAACGCGTTGGTCTTGCAATCGTTGACCGCTTTTCAGAGAACGGTCGTCATGCACCTCGTCCAGATCCTGCTTCCCCGAGCGGACAACACCGGCCAGCCATTTGGCCGGGACGATTTCGACCGCGTGAAGGAAGACCTTGCCAGCCGTTTCGACGGCGTCACGGCCTACCTGCGGGCGCCCGCGGAAGGTCAGTGGCAGGATGGCGAGCGGTCCAGCAAAGATGACATCGTCATCATCGAAGTGATGGTGGAGGACATCGACCTGCCGGACTGGCGCAAAAGGCGGGCGGAACTAGAACGGCGGTTCGTCGCGAGCGGCAAGCGTTATGACTACGAGGCTGTGCCGCCGGAGACCTATGCGGCGTTCCGAAACGCCTTCGTAAAGGGCCGGTTCTTCAACGACCAGTTTCGCGACCGTTTCGGGCACCGCCTGATTGCCGAAGCATAGCGATCGTTGCTTGCACGCGGAGACTCATGCGCCGGTTTCGGAGTTTGACGCGCCGGCTGGCTTTGATTCCGGGGAGCCCTTGTGGCGCAGGAAAATCGACAGCAGGACCAGGACGGCCGTCGACATGAATTCCGACTGCCAGTTCTGAAAGGACTCGAACCATAGCTGGGTGTCGAGAAGATAGTCTCCCAGGGATTGAACCTCGCCGCCGTGCCGAAGCGCCTCCTCATTCGCGGCCGCCAAGCTCGCCCACCAATGCAAGGCAAATGAGATGATGAACAGCAGGGCCAACGCCAAGCCTAGCGAGTATGAATAGAGCCACGACAGGATCGGGTTGCGCCTGCGGGTGGCGGGCGGAAGTTCGTCCTCGGGCCGGTTGGGATCATCGGGATCACGAGACTCGGCGGAACCGCGCTGGAACAGCATTGCAGTTAGCATGACATAAGCCGACATCTGCAGGAATTCGCTTTCCCAGTTTTCGAAGAGCGCCGAGAGGAAGTCGCCGCTTTTCAAATAAGCCAACAGTCCAATCGCTGCCGAGCCATGCTCACGAAGTTCTTCATTATAGGCAGAATGCCCCGACCAGATCATGCCGAGCGCGCTGAACAGGAACATCGCCACCAGGGCGATCGTAAGCCCGTTGTCCCGAAATATGGTTCTCATGATCTTGTCTCCCACGGAGCCTTCGGCTAGCGCCAGTTCTCCAGAATTACTTCAATCCTCACCGCCTCGACTTGCTCGCTGAAGCGAGAGCGGTAGAGCTCCATCAGCGCGTCATGCGTCTGGTCGACCGAACTGCAGATGGCATCGGTCGCAAGGACGACACGAAAACCACGGTCGACGGCGCCGAGAACCGTGGCAAGCACGCAGACATCGGTTTCGCCGCCGGTGATGACCAGCGTGTCGATCCCTGATCCATTGAGCATCGCGTCGAGCCGGCCTTCAGCCCACGGCGAATAGACATGCTTGTCGAGCGTTCTTGCCGGCGGCACGAACCGCGCCAGAGAAGGCATCAGATCGACGAGGCCGGCATCGATGTTGGCAAGGGTGACCTCGGCCCAACGCCGATAATACCGCGCCCACATGCCCGGTCCTTCGCCAGGCCGAGCGGCCGGAACAAAGCGTGTGAACAGCGTTTGCTGCGGATGTCTTGCGGTCAATTCCTCGATGACCGGCAGCACGTTTTGCGCCCACGGCACGGCCCAAGGCCCGCCCGGCGCGAACAGGCGCTGCATGTCAACGCAAAGACGGAGGGAATTCTCACCAAGCGGACCGTGTACCAGGCCTAGGGCGGCCATGATCAGCCGCGGCCGCGGTCGGGTGATGCATTGTCTCTATCTGAGCGCGGGCATAGCCCGGGAGGTCCCGCCTTAGCCTCGCATCTCTGCCAATCCGCCTTTAGCCGTTGCCGGTTCATGTTCTTGTCAGGCGGGCCGCTTCCGCTTCCTGCACGTCGATGGCGTACAGCAGTTCGCCGTTCTCGTCGCGCAGGCGCACGAGCCAACCTGAAAGATCGTCCGTGCCCGGCTGAAGGTCGACCAGAAGATCGATAGCGCATCGAACCGCTTCCTCCCGCGCAGCCTCTAAAGTTGGCATCCTGGACGGAGTAACCTGACGGCCGCGTCCACCGTCGCGATACTCGAAGATGTAGAGCCCGCCGTTTTCGTCATTCGCCGCTGTGACGGCGACTTCGTCAAAATTGCCATTGCTTCGGGCATCATAGTCGTTCACAGCCAAATCGAAGGTCGCGGTCTGGACCAGGACCGCCTTCGCTCGATTGATAGCGGCCTCGTTGTTTCCGCCGTCAACCCCTGCCATGTCGACGGTAACGCAGTCACCGCCTTCGCCGCAGAAGATCACCCGCAGGATGGGCTGTCCGGTCGGGGCGGTTGCCTGGGTAACTTCGGTTCGAATGATCTGCATGAGAAACTCCGTCACCATCGCTACAATTTGACGGCCATTTCCCGGCTCCAGAGACGCAGCTTGCGGCAGCCCTCGATAAAACCGGTAATCGCCTTGGGATCATCGAGACCAATCATGCCTTCATCGGCTTCCGGATCGACGCCGGCCTTCTGCAGCAGCGGGACGGCGCCCGACGTGAAGCCGATGAATTTGCAATGAGCAAAAGCGTCGGCAACGAAATCGCGCGCCGCGGCCTCGCCCGTCAGGCGCTCCGCTCCTTCCTCGGAGAGGATCAGCGCTACTGCGTCGAACAGGACCGATGGTCCGCCGTCGATCATGTGCTTTGCAGCGATGAGACTTCCATCCGCCGCCTCGACGCCGCCCACCTTGGGCGCTATGACCTCCATCACCGCGCTTTCCTTCTCGATCGCTGCCTGGAGGTTCTTCAGCAGCGCTGCATCGGCGCCGGGACTGACAAGCACACCGACCTTGCGGCCAGCAAAACTGTCAGGCCCGTTCCGGATGATGCTGAGCGCCGGCGATGGTTCGAGATCGTCCCTCGGCGCGACCGCCGCATCCGCGGGCTTGGGCAATTGCTTCATGCCAAGCTTGTCAGCGACAGTTTCTGCCAAGCCTTCATCAATGTTGAGGAGATGCGACACCATGCGCTCGCGGATAACCGTTGTCTCGACCTTGGAGAGCTCGAAGGACAGCGCCATGGCGATATGCTTCTGCTCAGGCGCGGTCTGACTGTTGAAGAACTGTCGCGCCTGGCTGTAGTGGTCGGCGAAGCTCTCTGCGCGCAGACGGACTTTCTGGCCTTCCTCCGCCTCGGCGAACGACCGGAAACCGTGCTGCGGCGATTCCCGCGGGCCTTCGCCGAATGAATTCGGCTGGTAGTTCACGCGGCCGACCGGATTGCGCATCGCCATGTGGCCATCCTGCTGGAAGTGGTGGAACGGGCATTTGGGTGCGTTGATCGGGATATGGGTGAAGTTGGGGCTGCCGAGACGCTTCAGTTGCGTGTCCAGGTAGGAGAAGTTTCGACCCTGCAGCAGGGGATCGTTGGAAAAGTCGATGCCGGGCGGTACGTTCTGCGTCATGAACGCGACCTGCTCGGTCTCGGCGAAGAAATTGTCGGGCATACGATCGAGCACCAAGCGGCCGACCGGGACCGGCGCGAGGATTTCTTCCGGAATGATCTTGGTCGGATCCAGAACGTCGAAGTCAAAACTGTCCGCGAAGTCCTGATCGAAGAGCTGGAGGTTGAGCTCCCATTCCGGGAAATCACCAGACTGGATGGCATTCCAGAGGTCGCGTCGATGAAAATCGGGGTCAGCGCCGTTGATCTTGACCGCTTCGTTCCAAACGACCGACTGCATGCCGAGCTTCGGCTTCCAGATGAATTTGACAAAGGTGGATTCGTCCTTCGCATTGACCAGCCGGAACGTGTGAACACCGAATCCCTGCATGAAGCGGAAGGACCGAGGTATCGCCCGATCCGACATGACCCACATGACCATGTGCATCGATTCGGGCGTCAGGCTGATGAAGTCCCAGAAATTGTCGTGTGCCGATTGGGCCTGCGGGAAGGCACGATCAGGCTCAGGCTTCACTGAATGAATGACGTCGGGAAACTTGATTGCGTCCTGAATAAAGAAAACCGGGATGTTGTTGCCGACGAGATCCCAATTGCCTTCGTTGGTGTAGAATTTGACGGCAAACCCACGCACGTCCCGCGCCAGGTCGAACGAGCCTTTCGAACCGGCAACCGTGGAGAACCGCACGAAGGCCGGCGTCTTCTCGCCGGCACGCTGGAAGATATCCGCGCGGGTGTAAGCCGCTAGCGATTCATAGGTCTCGAAGAAGCCGTGCGCGCCATAGCCGCGTGCATGCACGACGCGCTCGGGAATGCGCTCGTGATCGAAATGAAAAATCTTCTCACGGAAGTGGAAGTCTTCGATTAGTGACGGTCCGCGCTGGCCAATCTTTAAAGTATTCTGGTCATCGGCCACTGGGCCGCCTTGGGCGGTCGTCAGGATCTCGCTATCGCCTTCGGCGATCTGGTGAAGCTCGCCTCCGTTCCCCCGCACTAGCTTTTGATCATGGATCGTCGCGGGCTTGCCCGACGACTGTCTGGTTGTCTTGGCCATGCTTGAATTCCTTGAAAAGGAGGGGGCGACTTCAGGTCTCCCTCAATGCTGGGACACCCACTTAAGTTCCTGGTGGGTGTCACGTGGCCCGCATTTCGAAGAATAGCACTCGGCCGCCGGAACATCGGGCCCGCGCTCCGCCAGAGGCGCGGACTTTTCGTTGTCTGGGGGAACACGATCTCGCGACGATCGTTCGGGTCGCCAGCAGAACGCCATACCGTCAGATCGAGGACAGGAAATGCGGGAAGACAAGGCTTAACCCATCAAGAAAAATACGATAGGCAGGAGCGCACGTCGGATGCTGCAAGGGCATTAACAGACATTGAGCGCGCAGCAGGACACGTCGCCAGCTTTCGCCGGATCGCCCACCAAGATGGCGGTTTGAGCCCCTTTCGGCAGGAGAGGATTATCATTCCATACCAGCTTGTCAGGCGTAAGCAGGGTCACATCCACATCGTCCGCGAATGCGGTCGCCAGGGGAATCGGGGCGTGAGGCGAGGATATGGCGCAAGCTTCACATTCCGGTAGTCAGCTCAGACGGCAAGATTCCACCCTTACGCACCCCGGAACCAAGCGTCAGATTTGACCACTAGGAGACTAAAGAATCCGCTCGCCATGAGCACGCTGCTCGAAACAGAAGCAGTGCGATGGCTGCCGCGGTTTGGCAAAACCACATCCGGCATTCTTGCCGCAGCCTGGGCGACCGCTCACCACCCTCTGGCGACGACGCCGCCGTGCACCGGCAATGACTGGTTCGGGTCAAGAGCTTGAATATGAGAAATGCGCTAACTGTGACGGCGGTGGTCACGGTGGCTCGAGTGTCAGCAGATGTGGTAAGGGTGAGTGTCGGCGAGTAGCAGAGGTCCAGCAACAATGACTTTGAGGCGAACCAGAGCTTACGCCGCATCCGGCTTGGTTCTAGCGGTTTGCACTGTGTTTGCTTGGCAGAACGCCACTGCTGCTCACAATTGCCACGCAGCCGCGACGCCTGGCGTCAATTGGCACGAGTGTGACAAGAAGCTTCTCATCCTAGAAGGACAGGACCTGAGCGGGGCGAACCTGTTCGGTGTTGATTTCACTTCGACCGACCTCAGGAACAGCAATCTCCTTGCGGCAAATCTTGAGAAGGCAACGCTTGTGCGTGCTTCCCTGGCCGACTCGACCGCCAAAGGCGCCCGGTTTGACAGAATCGAGGCCTACAGGACCGACTTCAGCCGTATGGACGCGCAGGGCGCTGTGTTTGCGAGCGCGGAAATGCAGCGCTCGAATTTCCAGGACGCCAATCTGACCAATGTTGATTTCACAAAGGCAGAATTGGGGCGTGCGCAGTTCCATGACGCCGATATCAGCGGCAGCCGCTTCTCGTTTGCCAATCTCGCACGGGCGGACTTCCGAGGAGCGACGTTCACCGCGCCGATAGACTTTGACCGCGCCTTTTTCTTTCTGACCCGTATCGAGGGCGTCGACCTTTCCAATTCGGCGGGTCTGTCCCAGTGGCAGCTCAACATGGCTTGCGGAGACGCCCGGACCGAGTTGCCTTCTGGCTTGACGAGGCCTGAAGATTGGCCCTGTCAATTCCAGCAGGAATAGTTGTCGGCAAGCGAACTGCGGCAATGCTAGCCGGAGAGCCCATTCCGCACGAGACAATGCAGCGCCTGTTCCAGCCGTTCTAGCGAGGGGGCCCCGATCTAGCCCTCAAGGTCTCGGGCTGGGACCTCTACATTGCTTCGCAGATCGCTCAGGCACATCGCGGCACACTGTCCGTGACCTCTGATGTTGACCAGACGGTGTTCACATTTGTCATGCCGATTTCCGTCGGTACGCGGCAGTGAGCTTGGCTAATCCCCAATAGAGATTGTCGAAAGTACGGCAACTGCTAGTTACTCCCGCCTATTAAAGCTGGCAGTAGATTGCCGCGCCAAGATGTTGCGCACATTAGAGACCTGCCATTGGCCGTTGCGCGCTGTTCGAACGCCGCGGTTGTTCAGAGCGATTGCTAGGCCACGTAGGCTGGTGATGCTGGACTGCTGGATGGAGGCGATGATCGGCAGCACGGTCTGGGCAAATCTGTCAGCCTCCCGGATCGAGATCTTCCGACCTTTCGCTGCAGCTTCCACTGTGTTGGTCGGATTACCGAGCTTCATTCCAGTGGTCCTGCATGAGGCGAGGGCAGCTTTGGTCCGTTCCGAGATCAACCGCCGTTCTTTCTCTGCCAACGCGGCGTAAAGGTGCAGCATGAATGGATCAGCGTCGGCGCCGAGCTCGGCGACGATGAACGGAACGCGCTGGACCATCAGTCCGGCAATGAAGGCGACATCACGAGAGAGGCGATCGAGCTTGGCCACGACCACCGGGCATTTTGTCTGGCGCGCAAGGGCGAGGGCGGCTGTCAGTTGTGGGCGTCGGTCAAGCGCATCTGCGCCCTTCCAGTTTCGATCTCGGTGAACTCCTGGAGGATGATCATTCCCTCGGCCTCGGCAAAGCGGGCGACCGCAGCACGTTGGGCCTCAATGCCCAAGCTCGAGCGTCCTTGCCGTTGTGTGGAGACACGATAGTAGGCGACCGCGCTCGTCATGCTGCTGTTTTCCGGCGTGTTCAAACTGCAACCACCGTTTGCAGTGTGCTCACACGGCCTTGGATAGCAAGCTAACCGTCTGTTCGGGCTCGTTATTTATTCGTTATCGCGGGGCGTGTCACAGGACTCTCAAGCAAAACCCTCTGGCGTGAGCTGACCGGTTCCCATTGGACCGGCTCAGGTTCGATTGCGATGGCGCGTCTTGCTCGAAGAGTTTGCGAATCCGGCGGAGAGATGATGATGCGAGTGATCTTACGCACTGGCTCACCGCTGTGTTCGTTCACGATCGTTTCCTTCCAGCCCATGCAGGTCTTGGCCCAGAAGATCGCCGCGGTAACGGATGAGGGCCTTCGCCTGTGGCTTTGCGGAACAGACTCTGGGCAACAGCTGAGTTGGCCTTTGTGTGGCCGATCTTCAACTCATGGCGGTAGTGCTTGCGCAGGGGGCGAAACGTTCATCAGCTGCGGTCGCCAAGGAGTTTTTAGCCGATGCATTCGCCTAGTGAGAGTTCACGCAACCTGCTCGGGTTTGACACACTGCAAGTATCTGAAATTGTTCAAGTCGATAGCTGAGAACCAAAACTGCGAGGTTGACAGATTAGGAGAATATCCGCCGAGAGAACGAGCGTTCAGCGGAAATATGCGGGGATGTGGTTATCAGCTTTTCTTTGCGAAGCCGCAGTTCTGCAGGATTACTGCGCTCTCAAATCGACCCAGAGAATGTTGGGGCAGGGTGCATTGGCGGAGGGAGTGTCCGCAGCGCTGGCCGTAATGCGGGTATTTGCGCCTAAAAGCGGTTGTTTTTCCCCTATTTACCGCATATGCCATACGCACGGTTATGATAACGGGCGTGCCGCGCAGCGGGAACAATTCGGGTTTAATCATGGCGCATCTGCTGGGGGTGAGAAGGACGGCCCACGCGGGTCGTATATAAACCCGCGTGACACAGCGCCAACGAATGGCAACAAACAAGCTATCAGAGAGTAAGATACAGCGCTTAACAAAGCCGGGTATCTATAGCGACGGCGACGGCTTGTTCATCCGAGTCCAGAAGGGCGGAAGTCGCAATTGGATTTTCATATTCCGCCGCGGCAGGGTTCGAAAGGAGATCGGTCTAGGCGGATACGGGCAGGGGACCGCGCCTGTTTCTCTAGTCCTGGCTCGAGAGAAAGCCAAGGCTGTTCGTGAACGCCTGGCGCGCGGCGACGAATTGGTGAGTGGGAAGTCTTCACGGACAACGTTCCGAGAGATGATGGAAGCTACCATCGCCGTGAAGGAGAAAGAATTTCGAAATGAAAAGCACCGCGCTCAATGGTCCATGACTTTGACGCGTTATGCGGCTGACCTGCACCACATGCCGGTGGCAGACATCACTCGCGACGATGTGGTGCGAGTTCTGACTCCGATATGGGAAACAATACCTGAGACAGCCGATAGGCTGCGGATGCGGATCGCCTCTGTGATCGACCACGCCAAAGCACGGGGGCTATACGTTGGGGACAATCCTGCAGACTGGCGCGGTGGATTAAAGGATCTTCTGGCGCCCCGTCAAAAGCTGTCCCGTGGGCATCACAAGGCGATCGGATATAAGGATCTGCCGGAAGCTCTTGCGCGCCTTCGAACGTCAGACGCTATCTCTGCTCTGGCGGTAGAGTTCACCTGCTTGACTGTAGCCCGCTCTGGTGAGATTCGCGGCGCGACGTTTCCAGAGTTTGATTTTGACGAGGCGCTATGGGTCATTCCCGCCATAAGGATGAAGGCCTGTCGAGAGCATCGCGTACCGCTATCGGCGCGTGCCGTTGACATCTTGCGCAAGATGAAGGAGCAGGCAAGTGGCTCCTCGGTTGTCTTTCCGATATCAGACACAGCAATGGTGAAGTCGTTGCGCAGAGCAACTTGCGACGATTCCACGCTCCACGGCCTGCGCAGCTCGTTTAGGGATTGGTGCGGGGATATGACCAGCCATCCGCGCGAAGTCGCCGAGGCTGCCTTAGCGCACACGCTCAAAGACAAGACCGAAGCAGCGTATAGGCGGTCTGACGCGCTAGAGAAGAGGCGCTTGCTGATGGATCAGTGGGCGGCTTACTGCCAGTCGGCGAAATAACGCCACGGCGCACATTTTCCACATTGACAAAAAATGTGAAAACGCCTAGTTTGCAAATCCGCTTTGCGCTCTATACGCCAAGTCTGGAAGTACCGTCAATACACAATCGCAGTTTTGCCAAATCATGTCAATCCATCTGGAGGAAAAAAATGCAACCAGCCGATAACGACAATCGACCGCGCCTCATGGCGCCCAAGGAGGCGGCGATTGCAACGTCCCTTTCTCGAACTTTGCTGGTACTTATGGCTGAGGCCGGCGAATTTCCAAAACCAGTTTCGCTATCGGATAGGCGCAACGCCTATATCCGCCAGGAAGTCGAAGACTGGATTGATAAGAAAATCGCGTCGAGGGCGGCATAATGCATACTTTCAAACCGACTTTCGCATTCAAGACTTATCGTATTGGATGTACATTTAGAGAAGAAAAAGACGACGGTATAACGTCTTTGACCGTAGAGTTTCACTTGGTTCGCGATCCCAACAATCCCAAAGAGAGCCTGCTGCTTGATTTCTTTAAGAGTGGTCGTTCAGAACTAGGATTCACCTCGGATAGGCTTGAGGCTCTCATCAATTCCACCCGCGGCAGTTACGATGACGGCGGCGATGTCGACCTAGTCGGACGATATGTCTGCATTAAGAACGGCGGAAAGACGGAAAGCGACTTCGCCTCGCTCGAAATCGCGTTTGCATACCATCGTGCAGACGTTGAAGCCTTTAAAGGTATGCTTGCTTATTTGGAAGAGTGCAGAAACTCAGTCACCCCGGAAGCCACTACCGCTGACGAACTGTACGCGAAGTACCTAGACACTGGCGTTGAGGCCTACGCTCGGATGGCACAACGTGCAGCTTGAGCCCAGCATTCGATCGATATGGGCGACGGGTGAGGACCCGTCCCCAAAGGGCTTCCGCCGCGTCGCCATGTTCGACATGACATTTGGCGACTCCGTCACGGTGCATGATTGGCGCCTCATCCTCACGCCGTCGGGTGCCTATCACGCCTATGCCCCTGACCTAAAGAACGGCGTCCACAGCGCCGACCTCGCACCTGCCTTCCGCGACCACATTGCCCAACTTGCTGTCACCGCTTTGGAGATACAGAATGAACGCTCTGCCCGCCGCGCAGCCTGAAACCAATGTCGCGCTCGACGCCGCACTTTCCTACCAGCGCCAAGGCGTTCCAATCTTTCCATGCAGATGGGCGACCGAGGACGTCTTCGACCTCGCGACCGGAGAGATAACCGAGAAATCCGAAAAATCACCGCTGACCATGCAAGGTCTTAAGGATGCGACCGCCAACGAACGCATTGTTAGAATTTGGTGGGGAGAGAAATATCCGAACGCGCTAGTCGGCGTACCGACAGGCGAGAAACTAGGCGCATGGGTTCTCGACGTTGACGTCAAGCGCTTGCCGGACGGCGCGGTCCTCAATGGTTTCGAAACGCTAGAGGCTCTTGAGGACATCCACGGCGCATTGCCCGCAACCGCAATGGTGTCGACTGCGAACGGTGGAAGACATTTCTATTTCAAATTCGCCGCTGGTGTCCGCAATCGTGGTGGGCTTGGAGCAGCTTTGGATTGTCGTGGCGATGGCGGGTATGTGATTGGTGCTGGATCCGTCATGCAGGACGGAAGGCGATATGAGTGGCTCGACCATGATGGCGACGAATTGCCTGATTTCGCAGAGGCGCCAGAATGGCTCCTGTCGCTCGTCTTGCCAAAGCCGTTCGAACAGGCATCCTCTGAATGGTCTGGCCGTCTGGTGGCGGCCGGTGAAAATCCAGCGTGGGTTGCCGCCGCGGTAAACGACGAGTTATCGACGCTCGCCCGCAAGGCGCATCCAGGCCGTGGTGAGTTATTGAATCGCACGGCCTACAAGCTTGGCCAATTCGTGGGCGCTGGCGTGCTCGATCGCGCGCAGGCGGAAGCCGACCTGTTTGCGGCAGCCCAAGCTAACGGTGGCGTCAAGACCGATGGGCCTAAGGAGACGCATGCCAAAATTCGCCGCGGTCTTGACGCCGGCATCCGCAATCCACGACAGGTTCCGGAATGCGCGCATAACGATAACTGGCCGACCAACCCTGATGCCATTGCCGGATTTATAGAGAACAACAAGCGTGATGCTGGCGAAGTTCCCGTCGAAGGAGATTGCCTGCCAGTAGCCGCAAGCGAAGACCACGAACTTCCAGATTACGTTCTCGAGGCTGTTGGTGATCTGGAAACGCTGACTCATCCTGGCGGGTTGGTGCAAGACCTTATCGACTGGATAGTGGCGTCAGCGGAACAGCCTTGCCGTACCTTGGCGTTGGCCGCCTCCCTGCCGATGGTTGCTGCTCTTATGGGGCCGCGCTACTCGACTGGAAAACGTGACACGCGACCGAATATCTATTGCGTGGCGTTGGCCGAGTCCGGCTTCGGCAAGGAACACGCACGCAGCCAGATTAAGCGTCTCATGGCTGGCAGCCATGGCGTGCTTGATAAGTTCGGCGGGCCTGCGCGTATTATGTCTGCGTCGGCGCTGCGTGAAGTGCTGGAAGCCAGACAATCGGTCAATTGCCAGATTGACGAGTTCGGCGGCTTCGTTCGCGATATCACGGACAGGCGGGCAGGCGGTCACCAGCGCGCTATCTCGACCGACCTGCGGGACTATTACAGCGCCAGTTCAACCTTCTTTGAGGGCGCCGCCTACCGCGGCAATCCGCCGAAGCTGATGCACAACCCAGGGCTCTGCATCCACGGCACGTCAACGCCAGACCAGTTCTGGAGCGCGCTGTCGACGGCCAGCGCGGAGGATGGGCTGTTGCCTCGCCTGGTGCTGTTTAACGTTGATGCTGTTCCGGCCGTGGTCGCGCCTTCGCTGGATGTCCGGTATGTGCCGTCGTCACTGCTCGATAAGATGTCGGACGTGGCAGGAATAGACGTGGTGAAGGCAAGGACGAGTAAATTTCCGCCAACTTCTTCCGCCACAAGCCAGCCGACTACGCCACAGGTGGTTCCATGGAGCGAAGGCGCGCTCGAGCAGCTCGAGGCCATCAAGCAGGCAGTGGCCGAGCGCGAAAAGCTTGTTGTTCCTGAAGCTCGGCCCTTCGTTCGCCGCATTCTCGAAAACGCCATCAAGCTGGCTCTCATCGTTGCTGTAGGCATCGACCATGAAGAGCCGGTGATTACGGAGGCGAATATAGACTGGGCGGCAAGCGTGGCCTGGACCTGTGCAGCCGGTATGCTCTCGCAAGTCACCGAGCGGCTTTCCGATAACCCGCGTGAAGCTGCGTATAAGAAAATTGCCGCGCTGATCAAGGCGGCGGGTGCAAAGGGCATAACCACTGGGCGACTAGCAGACCGCCTCAAGGCCATTGATACCCGCCAGCGTGATGAAATTCTAAAAGACCTGAAGGAGTCAGACGCAGTTCGCGAAGAAACCTCCAGCACGGGCGGGCGCCCACGGAAGCGTCTTGTTTGGTCCAAAGGATAGTTTCGTCCTTTGGATGAAACACCCACAAGGGGTTTTCGTCCTAGACGGAAGGGTTATCGACTAGGACGAAACCAAAGGAAATTAGATAGGAGTCTCAATAGCTTAATAGATATATATACCCTTCTATCCATATATATATTGATTCATTGAATCAGTGAGTTCTGTACACAGACTGACCTACGTAGAAGACACCCGAGGATTTGGATTTTATGACTTCACACTTGACCGTCGCGCCAAGCAAAACCGCGATCAAAAGCCTAGCAGACCAGTCCGCGCGTGACCCGCGCGACGAACTCCACGATAACCTAGACAAGACCGACGAACTGCCGATTGAGCCGCTGAGGCTCATTGCCACGATGGCGGCTGACGGATCGTTGACGTCAGAGGAGCGAGATGCAGCGACTATCCTGCACAAGATGGCTCGCGTTGGTCAGTCGACGCTGCGCGATGAGGGCTCTTACGCCTGGCGCGACGCTGACGGCAAATGGTCGACCGTGCGAGAGCCACGCAAAGCAACGGCAGGCAAGGTCGATGAAGCGCTGCTCGGCATACGCGCCTCGCATCGTCGCGTGGCTGTGCGGCATGCGCTCGTGGCCGTGTCGCCTTTGGCAGACCTCGACAACCTATCGCCCCTGGCGGCAGGCATTGAAGATTTGGCGGCCTATTGGTGGTCGGCGAAGAGCAAGGCGCCTGTTCGCGTGACCGGCATTAGCCTGGCGCGTGTGTCCTTCGGTGAGAAGCGTGAAGAGACCGCGGAAGTGGGTAACGCGGCTGGCTCCCCTCGTCGGCTCATCGACGGTTTTGAACGCATGGCGACACGCAAGCAACTAAGCGCGGATCCGAAATTGAACGGCCTCCTTCATGCGGCAGGTCTGCGGTACGAATCCGAGTTTCGGCAAACTGGCCTATCGCCCTTGGGTGCCATCGACTATTCGCGGACTTATGTCGATGGCAGTTCTGGCCCGACGATCTCGGAACGTGCGGAAGCGGCAAGGCGTAAGTTTGCAGCGGCTCAAGGAGCCATGACGCCTGACCAAGCACGTGTCGTGAATGCGGTTGTCCTGGCGGGGCGTGCGCTGGCAGACGTAGGCGTGGAGGTCACGGCGTACAAACAGCGCGACATGGCCGCCGCTGTGGCCAAGGAACGCCTTGTGAACGGTCTGACGGCTCTGGCCTACGGATACGGTCTGCTCGAGCGGAGGAGGGCGGCATGAAGCTCGGCGCCGTGCCTCGCAAGGTGCTGATTGGCTCATACCTGTATGCAGTTCTGAAGAGTGACGGCCCCAAGGACGTGCCGGAAGCTAAGCCCGCAATTGTGCCCGCCAACGATAACACCCAGACCACGGTCACCACGGCCTGACGTGGTATAGTGGTACTAGGATTATAATTATGTCCGCCCGACGCTTTTGCTACAGGAGCGTCGGGCAGGGCTTCAAATTCGACGGTCGACGTATGGGCACTGCCTCGCGCCGATAACCAAGAGGCCGATTGGCTCGCCGTTCTTTTATTCGCTGCCGTAGCTCACAGGAAGAGCATCGCCTCGGCGAAGTAAGCGGGTTCGATCCCTCGCCGGCAGCACCAAAATCAAGGAACGCAACATGGCGCGCGATTACATTGTGCGGCCTAGCGTGCGGCATCAGCCTTCATGAACTTTCTACAGCGGCGTCGCAGCGCCATGACACCAAAGGATAGCCGCGAAGCCGAGGCCGCTATAAGGCAGCAGATCGCGCTTGCGGTCTCTATCGCCAAGCGAAAGGCTGAAGCAGAAGCAGCGATCGCCGCGGAACAGCCAATCGATGACTAAGCGCTCGGTTGCCAAGCCAGAACTCACTGCAAAGCAGGAAGCGTTCGCGGTCGCATGGGTAGAGTTAGGCAGCGCCTCTGAAGCCTATAGACGCACTCACGACGTCGGTGCTGAGACAAAGCCTGAAAGCATCTGGTCGGCTGCATCTCGGTGCCTGGGCGACGTCAAGGTTCAATCAAGGATCAAGGAGCTTCAGGCAGAAGCTCGCGACCTGATGCTGATTTCGGTCGGCACGCTGACCGATCGGCTGGAGCAAGCCCGCTTGCACGCCATGAAAGACGAGAAGGGCGCCTCGGCTGCTGTGTCCGCAACCATGGGCATGGCAAAGCTTCACGGCCTGCTGGTCGATAAGGCTGAAGTAACCGGCAAGGACGGCAAGGAGCTTGTTCCGGAAGTGGACGGGCGCGACCTTGCACGGACTATCGCCTTCGCCTTGGCTGCTGGCCAACGGGCATCGGCCGAATGAGTGTCGGCGGCACGCTGGACGACATACTCAAGGCATACGGCGCGCTGCCCGAAGAGAAGCAAAACGAAATACTCGCGACCGCACAATCGCTGGTCGGCGTGAAGGTCGCGCTGCCTAATCCGGGGCCACAGACTGACGCCTATTTCAGCAAGGCAGACGAAACCTTCTATGGTGGCTCTGCTGGTGGCGGTAAAACGTTCCTTATCTGCCTGCTGGCGCTTAACGAGCACCAATACTCGCTGATCCTTAGGCGCATCGGCAAGAACCTTAAGGGCGTTAAGCGTGAACTGCAGGGCCTGTTGGGCTCGCGCAACGGCTTCAGCGAACAGTCTGGCACATGGAAGCACGCACGCGGCGTGATCGACCTTGGCCACTGTGAGCACGAAGGCAATAAAGAGGACTACCAGGGCGTTGCGCACGACCTGAAGGCGTTCGATGAGCTGACGCAGTTCACTGAGACGCAGTATACCTACATCATCGGGTGGAACCGCTCTGCCAACCCAAAGCAGCGCTGTCGGGTTGTGGCTACAGGCAATCCCCCCTCAACCGCGGAAGGCCAGTGGGTCATCAAGCGGTGGGGCGCTTGGCTGGATCCTACGCACCATAACCCGGCGAAGCCTGGCGAGTTGCGCTGGTACACCACGATCGACGGCGAAGACACGGAAGTCGATAAGGATTATGTCGGACCAAAGTCCGAGCGGCCGCGGTCCCGCACATTCATTCCATCGACGCTAGAAGACAATCCGGACCTCGCCGAAACGGGATATGCGGCCACCATCGAGGCGATGCCTGAGCCGCTCCGCACCATGCTGCGGGAAGGCCGCTTCGACGTCGGGCAGCAAGATGACCGGTGGCAGGTAATACCGTCGGACTGGATCAGGCAGGCGCAGACCCGTTGGAAGCCTGACGGCTTTAGGGGCCTTAAGATGACTGCCTTGGCTGCCGACGTGGCACAGGGCGGCACTGACAAGTCCTCGTTTGCCGCTCGGTACGGGACATGGTTCGCCGAACTGGTGCGTAAGCCCGGCAGGGAAACGCCAGACGGCCCCAGCATTGGCGCTGAGGTGTTCAAGATCCGTCGTGACGGATGCATCGTCATTGTAGACGTGGGCGGCGGGTACGGTGGTGACGCTGTACGCTTCCTGAAAGACAACAGCGTCTTGGTGGCCGGCTTCAATGCCTCGCACGGCTCGACGGCACGCACCGTCGATAAGTCGCTTGGCTTCGCCAATAAGCGGGCTGAGTCTATCTGGCGCTTTCGTGAGGCGCTGGATCCCGGCCAAGAAGGCGGGTCGCCTATAGCATTGCCGCCTGACCCTATGCTGGTTGCGGACCTTGTGTCCTACCGCTGGAAGCCAGTCGGCGCGGGCAACATTCAGATCGAAAGCAAGGAAGAGATTCGCAAGCGCATTGGCAGATCGCCGGATGATGGCGACGCCGTGTTCATGTGTTGGGCGGAAGGCGAAAGAATGGCCGTCCGCAAGATGCATGAGGGCGCGCTTGGTGGACGTATGCCGGAAGTAAAGCTCGGCTACGCAAAGCAGAAGGTAAACCGTCGATGAACCAGAACACCGCTGGGGCTGTGTTGCTCCTCGTCCTGGCTGCGGCCGGGTTCGTGCATAACAACCCAATGGCCTGGGGCTTTGTAGCACTCACCGCAGCGCTGGCCTTCGTTGCTCAAGAACTGCGCGAAGCCGGACTGGTAAGCGCAAAGCCAGTTTTGTTCTGGTCCGACATCGGCGCCGCCGTACTGTCGTGGGTCACGATCGCTGTGGCCGCACTCTCTCTAGTCTAAGGAAAATCAACATGGGTGGACTGTTCAAACCTAAGACTCCGAAGGTCGAACCTGCCTCGCGGATGCCGGATGCGCAAGATCCGGCTGTCCTGGCAGAAAAGCGTAAGAAAGTGGCCGAGATGCGTGCCCGTGGCGGTCGGGATTCGACAATCATGTCCGACAATCTGACCGGCTCTGTCGGCAAGCTGGGGGCGTAAGCCACTATGCAGACCAGCCCTGCCGTCCAAACGATTGTCGACAACGGCAACCGGCTATTCAGCGAGAAGACGCCGCTACTGTCGCATTGGCAGGAGTTGGCCGAACACTTCTATTACGATAGGGCAGACTTCACTGGTCCACTGAATATCGGCGGCGACTATGCGGCGGGTTCGTTCTCGTCTCGGGCTGCGATCTACCGACGCGATATGGCCGACATGTATCGCACCATGTTGCGTCCGTCCGACTTCTTCGAAATCAAGTCGCTCGATGATGCCCGGAACAAGGTGCCTGACGCTCGGTCCTGGCTGGAATATGCCACGGCAATGCAGCGGGCGGTCATGTACCGGAAGGCTGCGGGCTTCAGTCGCGCAACCGAAGCTGGTGACCATGATCATCTGACGTTCGGCCAAGCCGTTATTGAAGTGGCGCCTACGACTGACCGTCGCAACGTGTTCTATCGCAATTGGCATCTGCGTGATGTGGCGTGGTCGGAAGACTATACCGGGTCTGTGTCGGACGTGCACCGCAATTGCAATCCGACGATCACGCAGTTGATTCAGTTGTTCCCCGGCAAGGTGCCCGAGGCACTGGTTAAGGACGCGGCTAAGGATCCCTACAAAAAGATCAAGGCGCGTCATGTTGTAGTGCCTGCGACTGTCTACGACACAGGCATCAAGCTCCGCCCTGATCAGCAACACATATCGCTATGGGTTCTGCCTGATTGTGAAGGCGAAGTCTTGGAGAACATCGGCCGCACGTACCGCGGCTACATCATTCCGCGTGGTCCGACTGTCTCTGGCTCGCAGTATGCCCGTTCGGTCTTTACCTCGATCATCCTGCCTGACAGCCGCACGCAGCAGGCAATCGAACGCATCCTGCTCGAGGCCGGCGAGAAGGCTATCGACCCGCCGATGATTGCCACAATGGAGGTTGTCCGCTCGGATATCGGCCTTGGCGCTGGCGGAATTACTTGGTTAGACAGGGACTATGACGAAAGGCTTGGCGAGGCTCTTCGTCCTCTGCCTATGGACTATTCTGGCCTGCCAGCCGGACAGAACATGTCCGATCGTCTGGATATGACTATCCGAATGGGATTCATGACCGATAAAGTCAGTATCCCTGACACGTCTGGGATGACCGCGTACCAAATCCGCAAGGTGGTCGAGCAACAGATGCGCGCGCATATACCCATGTTCGAGCCTGTCGAGGTGGAATATTCGGAACCGCTGTGCTCCGAAACGTTCACCGTGATGCGCTCGCTTGGGGCGTTCCCGGCCAACGATATACCGGACAGCCTTCGCGGCTCCGGCATTGAGTTTTCCTTCAAGTCGCCAATCAAGGACCTTGAAGACGAAGGCATGCAGCAAAGGCTCATCGAGGGCCTTGGCGTTATCAAGGAAGCCGCTGCGCTTGATCCTGCCGTAGCCAAGCTACCCAACGCCATGGCTATTGCAAAAGACCTTCTGCGCCGCACTGGATGGCCTGAAGAGTGGATCAACAACGACAAGATGATGGCGAAGGCTGCCGAACAGATGGCAGCCGAAGCACAAGCACAAGAGGCGGCCGGTGCCGCTGCCGGCGTCGCAGAGATGGCCGGTAAGGCAGCACCTATGGTTCGTGCACTGCAGGGCGGTAAGGCTGCATGAGTGCGCTGAAATCCAATCCTCTCGCACCTGCCACTTATGAAGAGGCAGACGTCGAGGCAATCAAGGCCATGGCGGCAGGCAATGCCTCTCCTGGTCAGCAACTGCGCGGTATGCAGTGGATCGTCCACAAGGCCGCAATGACTTATGACGAAACCTTTGTCCCGGGCCAACCGGACGTGGGTAATCACCTGACCGGCAGGCGAAACGTAGGCAACCAGATTCTTAAACTGGTCAACACGCCTATTCACCTGCTGGTCAAATCGAAGAAGGACTCCTGATGTCTGAAGGAACACTTGCAGCGGGCGCGGCAGTAGCCGAAAACCCCGTTGTTGTGGCCGCTCCCGCGGTAGCCGCTACGCCTGTCGCGACTGTTACACCTGCTGCCGCGCCCGCTACGCCAGCCGCGACACCTGCGGCAACTCCTGCCGCTGCTACGCCGGCTGTCGTTGAAGAGGACGGCCCTTGGGGCAAGGATTGGCGCGATAAGCTCGCTAAGGGCGATGCTAAGCGCCTTGAACGCCTGGCACGGTTTGCCTCTCCCGATGCCCTGCTGACCGCACAGGAAGAGGCGCAGCGCAAGATTTCCGAAGGTATTAAGCCGAAGGGCAAGCCGGCCGCCGACGCCAAGCCTGAAGAGTGGGCCGAGTATCGCAAGACGAACAACATCCCTGAGAAGGTCGAGGAGTTCGTCAAGGCGATCGTGCTGCCCGATAAGCGTGTCATCGGCGACGACGATAAGCCTGTCGTAGAAGCATTCGCAGAGCGCGCCATCAAGAGCGGCATTGCGCCTGGCGACATGGCCGCGATGGTCGATGAGTATTACGCCTTGCAAGAGGAACAGCAGTTCCAGCAGGCTACTGCGGATGCCGACTTCAAGAAGGAGGCAGAGACCGCGCTTAAGAAGGAATGGGGTGGCGACTATGCAGGCAATTTCAACGCACTGCGGCCCTATTTTGAGACAGTCGACCCAGCTTTATTCGATAATCTTATGGGCGGTCGCATGGCTGACGGTCGCAAGGTGGGTAATCACCCCGACGTCCTTAAGTTCTTCGTCAATAAGGCGGTTGCAGAGAATCCCATGGCTACCATCGTGCCCACTGGTGGCGACTCAATGGAAGGCCTCAACGCCGAGATAGCATCCATGGAAAAGCGCATGTCGGAAGACCGGCGCGCATGGCACAAAGACACGGCAGCGCAAGCGCGTTACCGCCAACTGATCACGGCCCGCGACAAAGTTAAGGCCTGATATTGCGCCGAATGACGGCCAACCCGCAACGCGGCTCCGTCTAACGCGCCTCTACCAATTAAAGCACATCGTCAGCGCCGAAAGGCGGTTTAGCGGCTCCGGATAACACTGGACAACCCGCAACGCCGCCGCTCGGACAACCTGCCTTTGGCTTCCGTCCCTCTTTTCAAAAGGACTGGATCCATGGCCGATACGGCTTTCCAGAAACAATATAGACAGGAATACATCGCCGGGTTCGAATCCGGTGACTCGCCTCTGCGCATGTCGGTTACGACCGAGTTTGTGCGTAAGGGCAACGAAGCTATTTTCCTTGTTGCCGATAGCGGCAGCGCGGAAGCACGTACGCGCGGCGTCAACGGTCTTATCACTGCCCGCAGTGATAACCTCACGCAGAACACTGCGACGTTGGTGGAATGGCACGACTTGGTTCGCAAGACCGACTTCAACATCTTTGCTTCGCAGGGTGATCAGAAGCGGATCATGCAGGACACCTCGCTGAAGGTGATGAACCGCAAGATTGACTCGGACATTATCACCGAGCTTGCGACCGGCACTGTGGACACAGGCGCTGCGGCTACGGGCTCACTGGCCCTCGTAACCAAGGCGCTCGGCATCCTCGGCCTTGCCAAGGTGCCGATTCAGGAAATCGAAAATATGTGGGGGCTCATCACGCCTGCCATGTATGCCTACATGCTGCGCGACGCGACCTTCACCTCCGCTGACTACGTCGACGTGAAGCCGCTCTCCGGTGGTGCGCTTAAGCGTGTACTACGCTGGGCAGGGATCAACTGGTTGATGCACCCGGACCTTCCGGGCGTGGGTACGAACGCTGAAAAGTGTTTCTTGTATCACAAGGCATCGATCGGCCACGCGGCTGATACGGAGAACCTGGTGTCGCTCGTCGGCTACGACGAAGAGCAGGGTTATTCGTGGGCGCGCGCGTCCGCTTTCATGGGCTCCGAGCTGCTGCAAAACAGCGGTGTCGTTGTCATCAACCATGATGGCTCTGCCATCGTCGGCGCTTAAGGAGGGCTGAGACTATGGCTTACGCAACTTCCAACCCTCCGGTCCTGATTACTCAGGGCATCGCTGGCTTCCGTCTCTGGAAGTATGAATCGGTTGACGCGGCCACATTGGTCCGCGTTGCCGGCTACTTCACTAACGGCTGGCAGCTCGGCATGCGGGCGAATGATATCATCTTTGTCACGGATACCGACACCGGCAGCGGCACCACGACCATTCATACTGTCAACTCGGCCTCGTCTTCGGGCGTGGATCTGACTGACGGTCTGGCTGTCGGCACCACGGACACCGACTAAGCGTCAACGGCGGGGGCTTCGGCTCCCGCCGCTTCTCTTTCCCGAAAGGATGCGGCCATGGCCGAAGCTCTGCCTATTGTGGTCGGCGACCCGGCTGCAACCAAAGTTACGCCGGTCCGTCTGTTCGATGGCTCAGGCAACCCTCTTGTAGGCTCTAATCCCCTCCCTGTGATCGGCTCGTCTGGCTGCTTTGCAACGGCTTCGTTCATGCCGACAGCCGCAGCTTATCTTGCGAACGACGTAATGGGCGCATCGGCTGAATTTGCTTTCGCGTTCGGCGATGCAACCGCTATCCCTGCCGGCTCGCTCATCCGCATCCTCACAGCCATTACCCGCATCGATATCACTGCGCTTCAGGCCAGCGAGGCCGGTTACCAGTTGCAGGGCTATTCGGCCACACAGCCCAGCGCGCAGGCCGACAACGATGCATGGACGCTGGCTAGCGGTGATCTGGCCGCATACCGAGGCTCGTTCGCCCTCGGCACCCCTGTCGACCTTGGTGCCGCTCTTTACGTCAAGAGCGCGGGCATTGATCAGGACATCCGCCTCGCCACGTCTTCACTGTGGGCCAGGCTCCAAACCCTCGCCGCGTTCACCCCGACTGCCGTCGCTCGGCAGGTCACCCTTTACGGGGTCGTACTCTAGTGCTGGCTGCAACCCGCAATCTGGTTGTGCTTGGCGGCAGTTACTTGCCTGAGTCGAAAGCGTTATTCGCCCGCTTTACGACGCCCCCGTCCACGGCCAGAAAAAGACTAATCGACGCCCGGATCGCCGCTGCGTTGGCCTCAGGCGCATGGGCTATGCGTGACGCCTTCTACATGACGGCCGCTGCCGATGCGCAGGCCGGCCAACGCAACTGGAAAGCTGACACGTTCAATCTGACGCCAACTGGCACTATCGCTTTCGAAGCGGATCGTGGCTACACCGGCAACGGAGTAGACGGCTATCTCGCTACAGGCTTCACGCCATCAACGGCGGGTGGGAACTTCGCACTCAACGCCTGCCACCTTTCTTTCTGGTCGCGGACTGACGCGCAGAACAACACGGTATCCATGGGCTCGCGGACGGCATCGACTACCGCCCAGGCTCTGATAATCCCTCGAACCAGCTTGGACGCCATGTCCTTGCGCATGAACGTCGATGCATCGCCGACAAACATCGCGGGGTCAACCAACAGTTCTGGCGGCTTCGTCTCTCGACGGTCTGCCTCCAACGCGGCAGCGATGTTTCGCAATGGCGTCAGCATCGGCTCCCATACCGTCGCGTCCACCGCGTTGCCGGCTGCAGCAATCGTGATCGGTGCTGTCAACACAGGCGGCGTCATAGGCTCGTTCAACAACTACCAGTTCGCATCGGCAGGGTTCGGTGGAGGTCTCACCGATGCAATGATCCTCGCCGAATACAACGCCGATCTCGCCTATCTGCAAGGCGTAGGCGCGGCTTGATGACCGGCACTGGCGCCGGAAGAGCCGGCGCGTCGCTCTGACAAGATTCAAATCCGATCAAAGGAGAAACCGATCTATGCCACTTAACGTAAATGGCCTTCACCAGGCCGAAGGCAAGCGTAACGTTTACCGCATCAATTTGGCGGCCGATGTTGCGCCAGACGACCTGTTGAGCCCGGACTTCTGGGTTCATGTCAGCGCACAGTTGCGGCCTGATGACCAGATTGAGGTGGTCGCCTACGATCGCGCCTGGTTCGGTGTTGTCATGGTCTTGGAGACCGCAAAGGGCAACAAGACCGGGGCTCGAGTAGCATTCATTGGCGGTCCTGTTGCGCTGACGAACACTGCCAAGGTGGCGATTCCCGAAGAGTACGAAGTCCGCTGGGGTGGGCCTAACGGCCAGTGGCAGGTTGTCCGACTGAAGGACAAGACCGTCTTCAAAAGCGGCATTACCACCAAGGAAGAAGCCATCCTTGTGGCCGACGGCCTGAAGGCGGCTTAAGTATGACCGACCAGCTTTCCCTCTACAATGGCGCATTGATCAAGCTTGGTCAGCCGCGGCTTTCTGCACTGACTGATGAGGGGAAGGCACGTCGCGCGCTCGATGCCGAATACGCTAAGACCGTGAAGGCTTGCCTGGAGGCTGCCTTCTGGAACTTCGCGATGAGGTTTGTAGAACTGGAGACAAGCCCTTCAGTAGGAAGCAACTTCGGCTACCAGTACATCTTCGACAAGCCGGACGACTGGTTGCGCACTGCCGGCGTGACGACAGATGCCTATGGCAAGATTCCGCTGCTGGACTACGACGACCGAACTAGCCAAATCTTTGCCGATCAATCCATCATCTATCTTCGCTACGTCTCGAACGACGAAGACTATGGGATGGATCTTGGCCTGTGGCCGCAGAGCTTTGTCGATTACGTCGAAACGAGTTTGGCATTCGCTGTGTGCGAAGAGGTTACTGGCTCGGCTGAGCGAAAAGACAGGCTCGAAAAGCAAAAACTGAAGGCCAAGTCGCATGCGTCCAACACGGACGCCATGAACGAGGCTGTGATGCGCTTTCCGCCCTCGGGCCGGCTTGTGCAAAGCCGCGGTTCGTCTTCGCGTAGCAGACCGCTGGGGCTCCGCTGAATGGCAAAAACCAATGCTCCGCTGCTGGCCTTCAATCGGGGGCTAGTCTCAAGTTCTGCGCTCACTCGCGTTGATGTCGACCGCATTCGACTGTCGGCGGAGGTGATGGAAAACTGGCTGCCTAAGACGGCGGGCTCAATGTTCCTGCGGCCCGGCTTCGGCTATCTCGGCTCGAGCCGCAACAATGCCTTCGCGATCGACATTCCCTTCGTTGCCGCCACCGACGACACGGCGCATATCGAGTTCGCAGACGGCAAGATGCGGGTTCGCGTCAATGACGTGCTGATCTCGCGTGTTGCCGTTGCCACCACGATTTCGAACAGCGCCTTTGCCACCTCGGCAAGCTGGACGGATGGGTCGACCAGTGGCGGCACGCTCACCTTTGGTGGAACGGGTCTGATCCTCAACGCCGTCAATGTCGGCGGTCTGGCTCTTTGCCGGCGGCAGATCACGGTTGCCGGCGGTGACGTGAACAAGGAACACGCGCTCGGCATCAGCGTGACGCGCGGTCCGGTGACCTTCCGCTGCGGTTCGACATCAGGCGGTGACGAGTATATCCCGGAAACCACGCTGCGCACCGGCGCCCATAGTCTCGCCTTCACGCCAAGCGGCGATTTCTGGGTGCAGTTCCAATCGGATCTGGACATCAACAAGATTGTTGCATCCTGCCAGGTCGCATCGTCCGGAACGATGGAACTGGACATCCCCTACGTCGCGGCGGATCTGCCGCTTGTACGGTGGGACCAATCAGCCGACGTGCTGTTCTTGGCCTGCGATGGGTATCAGCAGCGCCGGATCGAACGGCGCGGGACGGGCAGGAGCTGGTCCATTGCCCTCTATCAGCCAGACACCGGCCCATTCTTTGCGGCCCGGTCGGCCAAGGTAAAACTCAAGGTCGCGTCGACCAACGGCAATACGACGCTGACGGCCGACAAGCCGTTTTTCAAATCGACGCATGTCGGTGCCATCTTTCGGCTATTCAACGAGGGCGTAGACCAGACGTTCAATTTGGGTGCGAGCGGTGCTTACACTGATCCATTCCGGGTAACAGGGATAGCTTCCGTCGCTGATTACAATGACCGCAATTGGTTCTGGACGGCAAGCGGGGTCTGGGTAGGGACGATGAATTGGCAGCGGTCGTTCGACGGCCCAGACCAGGGGTATAAAACCTTTCGGAAAGAGAAATCGAGCGCCGCGATCGACATCACAGCCCCTGCTGCCAATCAAGAAAATCGCGACAGCGATGACAACGCGATCATCTGGTATAAGGTTGGTTTTGCGGATGGTGCCTACACTTCAGGTACGGCCACGATGGCCATTACGTACGACGGTGGCGGCTCCTATGGCGTGTGTCGTGTTACCGGCTTCACCTCGGCTACAGAAGTAAGCGTTGAAGTCCTCGATCGCTTCGGAACGACCGCCTATACTGAAAACTGGCAGGAGGGAATCTGGTCCGACAAACAGGGCTGGCCGAGCGCTGTTGCCTTCGACAAGGGCCGGCTTGGATGGTCGGGCAAGGCGCGATTCATCTTTTCCGTAACAGATGATTACGAGAATTTCGATCCTGACTATGAAGGCGATGCCGGGCCTATCAACCGGACGCTCGGCTCTGGTCCGGTCGACACGATAAATTTCATGCTCTCTCTCAGCCGGCCTATCATTGGCACGCCCGGTGCTGAGTTTTCAATCAAGTCGACGTCGTTCGATGAACCACTGACGCCACAAAACGCGCAAGCCGGGGCGCCATCAACGCAAGGCTCTCGACAGGGCGTGGCGGCGGCAAAGATTGATAGTCGCGGCATCTTTGCCCAGCGCTCAGGCAAGCGGCTTTTCGAATTGATCTTTGACCCGAACACCTATGAATATGCGCCTCGCGATCTGACTCTTCTTTGTCCGGACCTGACGGGATCGGCCAAGGTGGTCGGAATGGCCACACAGCGCCAGCCGGATACCCGGGCGCACTTCTGGCTCGATGACGGCTCGGTCGTTGTGCTCACTTATGAGCCGACAGAAGACGTGACTTGCTGGTCGCGCTTTGCGATGGGCGGAAGCGGCTTTGTCGAGGGCGTGTCTGTCCTTCCTGGCGAAGACGAAGATCAGGTGTTCTACCGCGTCCGGCGCACCGTGAGCGCGTCGACCGTTCGCTATCTCGAAAAGATGGCGATGGAGTCGGAGTGCTTGGGCGGTACGATGAACAAACAGGCTGATAGCTTCATCGTGGTTCCATCCGTCACCGGAACGAGCGTTACAGGCCTTTCACATCTGGAGGGCCTGAGCGTGGTCGCCTGGGGCGCTGGGAAGTACCTCGGCGCCTACACGGTGGCCGGTGGCTCGATCACTCTGAGTGCGGCTGTGACGGCTGCTGATGTATTGGTGGGCCTGCCATATACCGCGCTCTATAAGTCGACCAAGCTGGCCTATGCCGCTTCTGCGGGCACGGCTCTTAGCCAAGTCAAGCGGGTCAACTATGTCGGCCTCGTCATGGGCCTGGTGCACAATGACGGCATCGAAGTCGGCCGCGATTTCACCAACATGGACAAGCTGCCTCGTCTCTACCAGGGGCGGCCTGTGACTGCGGATGAAATCTTCACCGACTACGAAGAGCCGGCAACGGCATTCGGCGGCGAATGGAAGCCCGATAGCCGTCTCTGCATCCGAGCTACCGCGCCTAAGCCGTGCGCGCTTAATGCTGCGGTCGTCACCGTAGAAACGAACGACAAGGTTTAGGTGTCTCACGAGATCGTTCCGCTCACGCGGGAGCACTTAACGCAATGGTACGGTGAACAGGGCAACGGCCCGACTGTTCGCGGGTTTGCAGGACTGGTTGACGGCAAACTTGCCGCGGTTGCGGGCCTATGGTTCTCAGGCGGCAACGTGATTGCGTTCTGTTCGCTGAAGGATGAGGCAAGGCCTTACCGCCATGCCATCCACAGGACGGCTCTAGCGCTCCTGAATGACGCCAAGGCGCGACATAAGCGAATTATCGCGATGCGCGACAAAGACGAAAAGACATCGGCAAAATGGCTCTCGCGGCTTGGTTTCAAGCCTGACGACGATGGGGATATGTGGGCATGGCAGACTTCGGACTAACCACCATCCTGGCCCTTGCAGGAACCGCTGCTTCTGCCGCTGGCACGCTTGCGGCCGGCGCGGCGTCAAAGAGCGCAGGGGATTTCCAGGCGGCACAGCTTGAACAGCAGGGCAAGGAAGAGCGGGCAGCGGCTCAACGTGAGGCGGAACGCGCGACGAAGGAAAAGAAGTTCGTTCTTTCGCGTCAACAGGCTGTGGCCGGCGCATCCGGTCTCGGTGCGCTTGATGAAACAGTCCAATCCCTGGCTGGCGACGTCATCACGCAAGGCGAAGTCAACAAAGGCATGATCCTTTATGGCGGCGAAGAGCGAGCGAAGGGCAGGCGGGCACAGGCAGCAGCCGCTCGCATGGAAGGTAAAGCCGCCCAAACCGGTTCGTACTTCGGCGCGGCCGGCACGCTAATGGATGGCGTCGGGTCATTCGCCAAGGACTGGAAGCAACCTGCATACTCCGCTCCTAGCTCGGGGATTTACTACTAATGGCCCTGAAACTGCCTGGCGCTGAAGACCTTAGCAACCCTGTCAGCGGGCGCTCCGGCCGTCCAATCGCTTCCTATGACACATCCGCAATAGGGCGCGGCATTGCACAGCTTGGCGCTGGTGCGCAGTCGTTGTCAGCCGGTCTGAAGATCAAGGAGACCAAGGCCAAGGAGTCTGTCGACAAGACAGAATTGTTCGCGACTGAAAGCCGGTTTCAGCAGTTCAAGTCGGCGCAGGCGCAGGATCTTACTGCTGCCGGCGACAAGGCTGAACCGGGTGCTTTTGGCTTCAAGGAGCAATACCAGGGTGCCTACAAGGAAGCGGCGAAGCAGTTCATGACGACTGTGCCGGATGAGCTAAAGCCGGTCTATGACGCGAAGCTCTTCAGCACCGAAGAATCGCTTATCAACGGTGAGGGCGGCGCTGGCGACTTCGAACGAAAGCAGCGCAAGTCCTATTATAAAACCAGTGTCGATGAAGGTCTGACGGCCATTGAAAGCCGGCTTTATAGCGACCCGTCGAAGTTCGATGATGCTGTCTTCGAGGGCAACAACTACATCGATTCCATTCCTGACGAAGACGTAAACCCGATCGAAAAGGATGCGCTTCGCCGCGGCTGGAAGGCCAAGGCACAGCTTGCCGCCTTGAACGGCATGAAGCCGGCCGATCGGCTGCGGGCGCTCGGTGAAGCGCCGGGGCAGGACGATATCATCCAGGCAATCCAAGGCGTCGAAAGCGAAGGCGATGCCGGCGCCGTCTCGCCCAAGGGCGCTATCGGCCTTATGCAAGTCATGCCGGACACGGCTGTCGAGATTGCAGGGGAATTACAAGACCCGAACTTCCCTGCGACGCCTGACGCGCAAGCCGAATACCTGAAGGACCCAGCCGTCTCTGAGCAGTACGGCACATACTACTTCAACAAGCTGCTGGCCCGTTATGACGGCGACACTGAAGCCGCGCTTATCGCCTACAATGGCGGCGCTGCGCGGGCCGACAAATGGATTGCCAGCGGTCGCAATGATGCCGTTATCCCGCAAGAGTCGGCTGACTATTACAAGAAGGTGATGGCTCGGACGAAGGGCGGTGCCGTTGTAGGCGGGCAGAAAAGCGGAGGCAAAGAACAGCCGGTAATCATCGGCGATGCAGCGGGCCGCGTCGGGAATCCTGACGTTCACGGCGTCAACAGCGTGGTCATTTCGCGCTTCAAGCAAGTGCAGAACGCCTTTGGCGCCTCGGTGCCGATCGTATCTGGCTTCCGTGATCCGGAGCGCAATGCCAAGGCTGGCGGCGCTCGCAAATCCCAGCACATGCACGGCAACGCGCTTGACCTCGATGTCAGCAAGCTTTCGAACGAGGAGCGCGTTCGGCTTATCCAGACCGCTTCGTCGCTCGGCTTTACCGGCATCGGCGTCTATGCCAATTCCCTGCATCTCGATATCGGTTCCCGCCGCGCCTGGGGCGCCTCGCATCACTCGGACAGTGTTCCGACATGGGCGCGCGATGCCATCGCTTCACATATGGCTGGTAAGGGTGAACCGCTCGGGCAGCGCGGCGGCGCTGGCTTCAAGGTCGATCCTCGCTTCGCCGATATGGACTATGTGTCTCGCGATGCGCTCGCCAAGTCGACGCAAAGGGACATCGAGACTGAGGCGACCGCAACCCGCATTCAACAGCAGGCGATGTACAAGGCCTACGACGATTCCGTTAGCCTCGGCATCGAAACCGGCAAGATTGTCAGCGAAGACCAGATCCTTAGTGACCCGATGCTGGACGATGGCGATATCACCAAACAGTTAAAGGCCTTCCGCTCAAAGCAGAAGGAAGACGGGGGTGTTGGCGCCCTGGTGTCGGCTATCTTGGCTGGGAGTCCGGAGGCCTCGGTTAATAGCTTTGACGGCGACCAGAAGTCGACCGCCAACAAGGCCTACGACTCCATGATGAAGGTTACGCCTGAAGACCAGCAGGCGGTTGTCACGCAGGGTTTCGTCCAGGCTACTGGCTACATTCCCGACACGCTACAGGCGCAAGTGCGGCAGGGTGCGGCTTCTAAGAACGCGTCGGTCTTCGCCGCTGCCATGTCGCAAGCGGATGCGCTGCAAGGCATCGCGCCTGTTTCGTTCGGTGCGGTCGAGGGCGCGGCCGATATTGGCGACAAGTTGTCGGCCTTCCGCCACTTCGTGAACGACCGCGGCATGTCGGGCGAAGAGGCAGCACAACGCATCCTTGCCATGGATGACCCCGCGCAAAGGGTGAACCGCGAAGTTCTGAAGCCTGGACTGGACAAGTTCACTAAGACCCTAACCGTGGCCGACGTTACGGATTCCTTCGATCCCAGCATCTTCTCGGCGGAGCCGGGCGCCGGGATTATGCCCGTTCAAACCAGTGCACTCCTTGCTGAGTACAAGGAAATCGCTGAGGAAAAATTCTACGATACGGGCGGCGACACTGGCGCGGCGAAGGCACAGGCTTTGGCCGAACTAAAGACCCGCTGGAACGTCTCAAATATCTCGGGCTCGCCTAACCTGATGCGGCTGCCTCCTGAGCTGCATTATCCCGCGATCGACGGCAAATATGATTATCTTCGCGACGACGCCATGAAGACGGCGGAAAGCTACGTCGCCGGTCTCAACGATGGGCGCAAGGTCGATAACATCGCCATCATTCCGACCGCCACGACGCGCTCCGATATCGAGATGAAACGGCCGCCTCGTTACCGGCTTTTCTACCAGTACACGGAAGACGGCCAAAAGAGGTTTGATGAAGTGTTCGCGGGGCCTTGGGGGCTGGATCCAACGGAGATCAAGGTTGGCGTGGCCAAGGGCGCGGAAGACGCAAGGAAACGCTTCCTGACCCGCCACAAAGTCAACGACGCGGCAAACGAAATCGAGCGTGACGCCGCTGCCGATGCTGAAACAATCTTGGATGACCCGAACTTGCCGGACTGGATGAAGGCCAATCAAGCGATCCAGACCAAAGACCTGGGCAAGGCCAATGCCGATCAACTGCGGCAACAGCGCGAACCGGCTCCTGCTCCCGACCCGTTGGACCCGCCCTATGACGGTCCGGAGGCCACAATGTGGAACGCTCTCTGATGCCAATCCTGCAATACCCTGAAGACCGTCCGGCCCTCGGCACGTTCGGCGCTGTCAGTTACAAGCCGCCAGCGCAAGAGGCGGAAGTTGCGCCAGATATCGCTGCGACGCTCGCCGCCAGTTGGCGACATGACAGCACCATGGGCTCGGCGATGAACAACAAACTGGCTGGCGTCGACCTGTCCACCCGCGAAGATGGCTTTACTGGCGATGTCATGTGGAACCAAATCAAGGGGACGCCATACGAAAAGAATTGGGATCGATTCTCAAACGTCTTCAACCGTCCAGCCTTCGAAGCGATGAAGGCACAGATCGACATGGAAACCGAAGACCGGCGCGTCTCCGAAGCGTCCGGCTGGACAGGCGTGGCGACATCTGGCCTGGTTAGCATCTTCGACCTTCCCAGCCTAATCCCTGGCGGTGCTCTCGTGCGCGAAGCGTCGATCGGCGCTACCATAGCCAAGGCGGCGCTCACCACTGGCGCAGCCGGCGCTCTCGGCGCTGGCGTTTCCGAAGTGGCGCTCCAGGCAACGCAACAGACGCGACCGCTTGCTGAGAGCGCCTTGGCAGTCGGGGCCGGCACAATCCTCGGGGGGCTTCTCGGCGCCGGGGCGGGCGCTCTCTTCTCTCATGCGGAACGCAAGACTGCCTTCGCCTCGATCGAACGCGCTTTGCAGGACCATGTTCCGACGCCAGAGCAGGTTGCGGCTCACGCCGAAGGCATTGGCGCGGCGGCGGTGGATCGTCCGGTCCTTGGTGACTACGGGATAGCCTCAGGTGCTAAGACGGTTGGCGCTCTGCAATCTGGATTCAATCCACTTCTGCGTGCAGCTCATAGCCCTTCGGCTGTGCACCGGGAGATTATGGCTAGCACGGCCGAAACTGGCTTTTACCTTGAGAAGAATGTGCGTGGCGAAGGCAATCTCGCTGTCGAAAGCGCTGTCAAATATTGGGACCGTGGCGCGCTGACCAAGGCCTTGGAAGACATGCGCGGCACTTATGCCAAGGCTCGCAAGGAGCCTGGCTTCAATATGAACCCGGAAGAATTTCGAACGGCTGTCAGCAAGGCAATGCGCCGCGGTGACCTCGGCGAAAACGACGCTGTGTCTGCGGCGGCGCAGTCCTGGCGCAAGACGCTCTTCGACCCGCTGAAAGATGAGGCTATTGCTGCCGGACTTCTGCCTGCCGATGTCAATGTGAAGACTGCAACATCCTACCTGACACGCCTGTGGAACGCTCCGCGCCTCAATGCCGGCGAGGCGCGTTTCAAGCAAATCGTCAAGCCGTGGATTGATGATCAGCTTTCGCAGTTGGAATTCAAGGCCGACGAAATCCGCGTGGGCAATCGTATTGTGGACGCTGAAAAGAAGCGTGAGGCATTCGGCAAGGTCTCTGAACGTCTCGACTCCATCGAAGGGCGCCTGGCTGACCGACAGGGCATTCGCCAACGCCGTCAGGAGGCGCTTGGACATCTGCAACAGACCAGGCAAGACGTGCTGAAAGAGCGCGCGCCGGCCGATCTGGTGAAGGTGCTACGCGGCACCGACGAAAATGCTGTCATGGTCGACACGGTAAAGCAATCACGGGCTGCCGCACGGTCGGCTGGCAAGAAGCAATCCTTCGCCGAACGGCAGCCGGTCCTGGCCCTAATCAAGAGCAAGGGCGGCGTCCGCGTAGGCTCGAAACTCGATAGCGAATTGCGGGCCATGGACGTGACGCCAAAGTCGCATCCTGGCATGTTCGTGAAGAGCGGCGGGATTGGTGACGTCGACAACTTCGTCAAGTCGGAAGACGAAATCTTCGCCAATCTGCCCGAGAGCGGAAAAGGCTACGTCGACCCGGCTGCGGTACTGGAATCGATCCGTTCCGAGTTGGGCGGCAATCCGCTGCGCACGGCCGAAGAAGATGCCGTTGCGGCTGCTCTAGACAATCTGGACAAAGTAGCCAGTGAGTGGCTGGACCGTATTGGACTAGATCCGAATTCGACAGTTAAGGAAGTTCGCGACTTCATCGACCGCGTGAGGGGCGCTGAGGCGAACACTGCGGGTATCGACACGCGCATCTCACGCTTTGAGCAGGAGATTGAGGACTTCGACCGGGCAACGGATGCCATCGTCAATGAGAGCAAAATCACTGCGGCCGAAGCAAAGACGGTAGGCGAAGAGTTAGACAAACTGGAAGCCGAACTCGATGCGGTGAAGGATATCGCCAATTCATCGCCGCGCGTCTCGTTGGTGGTCGACTACGGCACAACGCGACGCGACCTGTTCAAGGCGAAACTGTCGGAAAGGACTCTCAGCAAGCGTGTTGAAGCGCTCAAGCGTCTCGATGCCGAAGGCGGCGCCAATGATGAAATCCTGGCGGAACTCAACGCCAAGTCGATCGACCTGGAGCGGCTGCGCGCCAACATCGACGGGCTCAAGGTAAAAGCCGACAAGCTTGAACCGATGATGCCAAAGGTGAAACAGGAAATCCCTGATTTCATCTCGCCGGAGGATCGGGCGGATTACGTCAAAGGCATCGTTGACGACATTTTCTCTCAGCTTACCGGCCGCACAAATCAGGGCATGCCGTCCTATGATATGACAGTGGCGGCACGCGGTCCCTTGAAGGAACGCACGTTCAACATTCCAGACCATCTCGTTGAGGAGTTCCTAGAGCACGACATTGAACTGATTGGTCGCCGCTATGCCCGTGTCATGGCGGCTGATGTCGAGCTGACGAATCTGGATAAGCGCCTCGGTGGCGCTGGCAAACCGACACTGCAAAGCCAGCTAGACCGGGTGAGGGCGGATTACCTGACGCTTCGCGAAGCGGTCAATGCCGGCGACTTAGAGCCGAAGGCGCGCGAAAAGGCGCTGCTGGATCTGGGTAAAAGCGAAAAGAGCGACATTGAAGACATTGGCAGTGTGCGCGATTTGCTGCGCGGTCAATACAAGGTCGACACGCAACACACGAATTATGCTCGGGTGCTGCGCGCGGCCGGCTTATTCAACTATATACGCTCGCTGGGCGGGGTGCTTGCCTCGTCGCTCGCCGATGCTGCCCGACCGCCGATGGTTCATGGCCTGCGCCGCTACATGGGCGAGGGCATTGCGCCGCTCGTCACCAACCTGAAGGCTATCAAGCTGTCGGTCGAAGACGCGAAGCTGCTGGGCGCCGTGACGGAACGGTCTTTGCAGGGACGCCTTGCAACCATGGCCGAACTGGCTGACCCATACGCCAGCAACTCGCCATTTGAACGTTTCTTGGACAATGCCGCAAACATCTTTTCAAAGATGACGCTGCTGCCGTTCTGGAATGACATACACAAGTCCATTGCCTCGGTGCTGGTCCAAAACCGCCTGCTGAAAAATGCCGCGGTGGATTATGAAAGGCTCGGTAAGGCCGAACTGAAATACATGGGCTTCCTCGGCATTGATGCTCATATGGCCGAACGGATTTCAAAGCAGTTTGCCGAATTTGGCGACGTCGACGGCAACGTCCACATTCCGGGGATTGCCAACTGGAACGACGAGGGCGCGCGTCGAGCCTTCGCTGCTGCGGTGAACAAAGACGTGGATTCGATCATCGTCACCAAGTCCGTGGCCGATGTCCCGTTGTTCGCCCACACCCCGACTGGCCGGGCGCTGATGCAGTTCAAAACCTTCGGTCTTGCATCCAACCAAAGGGTGCTGATGCGCGGCCTGCAGGAAGGTCCCGGCTCGTTCATCTTTGGTATGGTGGGCATGACCACCTTGGGGATGGTCGCCGCCTACGCGAAGATGAGCGAGTCCAACCGGGACTGGAACGACAATCCTGGCTACTGGATTGCCGAAGGGATGGATAAGTCTGGCATCTTCTCGCTTGCGTTTGAGGTGAGCAACACTTGGGAGAAGCTAGGCGGTTCGGGAATCTATGTTGGGGCCGCGGCGGCATTTCCCGACAGGATGCAGCGCGCGCCAGCGTCACGCTATGCGAACCGCGATGCTTTCGGCGCCTTGCTTGGCCCCTCATTCCAACTCGGGACCGATGCGGCGCAATTGCTCGGCATCGGGGCGCGGGCAACTCACGGTGATATCGACCTGAATGAAGCCGACATCAATCGTGCTTTCAAGATGGCCCCGTTTTTGACGCTGCCTTACTTCCGGTGGGCAATCGAAGGTGGCTTCGGCCTCGATGATGCCGGCCTAAAGCCGCAGCTCAAGGAAGCGGTTTCCGATTAGCATCGGCGCGGCTGACTATTTCGCGCTTCAAACTCTCCACCTTGCCAGACATCGTCCGCTTTGCCCGCACACTCTTTGCGGCCGAATTGAGGAACAATTCTCGCATGAGCCGCAGAAACCAGCGGCCAAACAAGACAACAACAAGCAGTGCGGCGCCCGCAATGATGAGCACCAGCTTGTCGTCAAAAGCTTTCTGTTTGGCGAACTGCTGCTGGCTGGCAACGTACTCAGTGTTCTCGGTGTAGTCGATGCCGCCATACGTGCCGAGCGCCGGCTTGGCAAACGGATTCTGGTCTTCCGGATATTGAACGATAGGCATCTTGCCTCTTCCCTTGCCTCGCCTCAAGCGAGGTCCTTCCCCGTGGAGTTTTAAAAATGGCAACGACTTCTGTCGACCAGATCACTGGCTATGGCGAAACCTTAGCACTAAAGGCTCCGTGCCGCCTAGCGACCACAGCAAACATCGTTCTGAGTGGTTTACAGGCGATCGACGGTGTGGTTACCGCAGCAAACGACCGCGTGCTGGTCCGCGACCAAGACACGCCATCGCAAAACGGGATTTACATCGCAGCTAGCGGCGCCTGGCAACGCGCCCGCGACATGGACAGCAACCGCGATTTGACGAGGGGGACGCGGGTCTATGTCACGGAAGGCGATTCCGGGCCTGCCGAGTTCGAGGTAACCACCGAGAGCCCGATTACTGTAGGCAGTTCTTCCATTGCGTTCGATCTGTCTGCGGGATCGGTCAATGCTGCAGCGCTCTCTGCGGCTGCTCAACGGGCTGAAGAGGCAGCGGATGTCGCTGAAGGCTTGGCTTCTACCTTCATCCTTTCCGAGAACACATTTGACACCAAGGCCACAGCCGCAGCGTGGTCCCCGATCGCCGCGCCCAACTATATCAGGACTGCCGGTGCGCTTGCTGTCGATGACGGCAGCGGTGTGGCCTTCGTTAAGGGAACTGGTTCGGGCGGGTTTACAGTCACACTGTCGGGAGGGGGAACGCAGGACTATAAGCCGTCGCTCCAGCGGGGTTTCGACATCCGTCTTTTTGGCGCTGGTCCCGCCAGGACAGCGGCGCAGAACTCGGCGGCGCTCACTCTGGCAATGAGCTATGTGACAGAGCTATGGGTGCCGCCGCTGGCAACTGGCGAATACATCGACGTGAACAATGAAGTCACTGTTCCGGCGCACGTCAAAATCCGTGGTGCCGGCTGGCACTCCCGCATCCGGCAAACCGTCCGCGAAAAGAACATCTTCATCGCCGGGGATCACTGCTCCTTTGAAGGGCTGCACCTGATCGGCGATAATCTGCTGACCGGGGCGGATTTCACCAAGAACAACGGCATCTACGCATCTGGTAAAAAAGGCGTTCTGGTCCAAAACTGCTTCGGCGAGAAGTTCGAAAGCTGCGGCGTGCAACTGCGAGGCTGTCTCGACTACAAGATACTCAACAACGTGTTCTTTGCCAACCCATGGGGCGCAATCGCCAGCTCCGGCGACATCGTTGTCTACTCGACCGTAGCAGCAGGCAGAGGGTTGATTTCAGGAAATAGTTGTTTCTCAAATAACTCTCAGGGTATGTTCCTCGATGCACTAGGTTACGAAGCCCACTTGATTATCACCAACAATCATTGTGTGACGCTCGATCCTGCGACATGTATCGAGGGTGGCACATGGGCTGAAGCGACCGTCGATTATACTGGAGTGACGAGCACGGTCCGTCGTAGACACGGCATCGTCGTAGGGTATAACAGCAGTTCTGTCGGTGGTCCCCACTCAATCATTTCTAATAATATCTGCAAGAACACTCGTTGGACTGGTATCTACAAGCAGGGTGTTAGCGAAGGTGGGGTTCTGATAATCGGGAACCATTGCAGTAATAACGGCCTTGATAATTCGAATTCGATCTCTGGCGGTATCTTCGTCAACGGCAGTGGTAAAGACCTCGTCACCGGAAATATCATTGAAGATTTCCAGAACACGACCTCCGCGACTGGTGCTATTACGATCAATACCGCTTCGCCGCTTGGCGTATGGACCAAGGTCCACGGCAATCTCATCACGAACTCTCTCGGCCGTGGCATCGCGTTGACTGCGCAAACTGCTCTCGTCGACGTCGCTCAAAACCAGATCATAGGCTCCGTATCAACTGACATCGAGGCTATCTCCAGCGGTGCGGCTGGGACGGGTGGTCACCACATCCACGACAACAAGATCAAGCGGACCAGCGGCAATGACGTGCGCGGCATCAGGATACAAACGGGCGGCACGACCCTTGTCACGATCGTGGAGCGGAACTCTATCGCGGGCTTCGACAACACCAACGCCGTCAATACCAACGCCGGCATCTGGACCAACAGCCCGTTGGTTGTTCGCATCAGAGACAACCACGTAAAGAACTTCCATGTGGCCATATCTTCCGGGGCCTACTTCACGGTGTCCACCCGGTTCTTCGACCTCCTGTATGAGAACAACCTCATCGAAGATTGCACCGGGGGCTTCGGGCTGTCTTCTTCGAACAACACTGTCGTTGTTCCTTTGGTCGGCAATCGCTTCATCAACGTGACGAACAAGACTGCTGCAAGCGCGACTTACACGGTGGCAGGTACCAAATGTGGCTACATCTGCCGTAAGGACGACGACAGGCTTGTCGTGCTTGAACTGACGGCGGCTCCTGCCGTTGGGACGTGGGCGGCTGGCGACAGGGCTGCGTTCCCGGCGCCTGCTGCGGCGGCGGCTCCCGGCGCGATCTGCACGACGGCCGGGAATCCTGGAACGTGGAAGGCCGAAGCGGCCATTGCGGCTTAGGATGCGGGGGACCATCTTTGGCACTCTTTCGCGCATCCTGAACCGAGCCACGGGCGGCGCGAGAGGCCAAACGCTTTGCGCCCGCATAGCGGCGTGGCGACCCAGATGCCTCTTCTGTCGGCTTATGTCTTGGGCTGTCGAGCCTGACCACTGCTTGGTCGAGCTTGCGCGGTGGACCAAATCAAGGAACGACCCATGAACTTGAACCTTGGCGACACGCGCCTGATTATCCGCGCGTGTCAGAATGCCGGCCTGCTGCGCAATCAAGCTGCCTATGTGCTGGCGACGGCGTATTGGGAAACGGCGCGCACTATGAAGCCTGTACGTGAGTACGGCGGCGAGGCGTACCTGCGAAGCAAGAAGTATTATCCATTTGTCGGCATGGGCTACGTCCAGTTGACATGGGAGAGAAACTACAGGGATTGGTCAAAACGCCTCGGAATTGACTTCATCGCCAATCCGAAACTACTGCTGAAGTCAGAGCACGCCGTTCGCGTCATCGTAGACGGCATGCGACTTGGAACATTCACTGGCAAAAAGTTGGCGGACTACATCACGCTTGCCAAGAGCGACTTCACGAACGCCCGTCGCATTGTGAACGGCACGGATAAAGCCGCGTCTATTGCGTCTATTGCGCTGGATTATGATGCTGACCTGAAGGCAATTGGTTACGGCAAGTCGGCACCGGTGCCCACGCCGAGGCCAGCACCTAAGCCTGCTGCACACACCACAAACTGGTTTGCCGCGCTTGTGACAGCGATCCTGGCAATGTTCAAGCGAGGCTAAGCCATGAATTTAGACAACCTAGCGCCCATCCTGATGATCTTCGTTCGCTATGCCATTTCAGGTGTTGGCGTATGGTTGGCGTCGCATGGCTTTTCTGATGTTGACGCTTCAACGGTCACGGAACAACTCGCATATATTATCACCGGCTCCTTCATCGCCGCAGCCCCAGCTATTTATGCGGCGCTTGTTCGCCCCTCGATCAAGGCAATGGCTTCGGCTTTCGCGATCGACAAGTCCGTGCCAGCCGACGAGCCGGTTGTGATCAAGACGACCGTTGGTGTTGCTGACATCGTCATTCACCCTGTGGTGAAGTGATGTGGATGGCAATCATTAACTGGCTCACCGGGTCTCTGGTGGGCCAACTTACTGAAGCCTACAAGGCGAAGCTAGCGGCAAGCAATGAGACGCAGCGCCTGATTGCCGATGTCGCCTTAAAGGACATCGAGCGGCAGATGGCAGACCGCGCCACAGCCAAGGAGATACGGCTGGCCACGGCCGGCTTCTGGGAGATGCGCGCGATTACCGCGGTCATTGCCGGCTGCGCAGCGCTGCATTTTGCATTGGTTACGCTTGATACGTGCTTTAACTTCTCGTGGAGCGTGGCGGCATATCCGAAACCATTCGATGAATGGGAGGGTGCCATACTCCTCAGTTTCTTCGGTGTGCAAGCCATTGGGCAGGGCGTGTCGGCGATTGCATCCGCGATTCGAGGCCGCAAATGACGTGGGAACAGTTGGCCGGCGCGATCGGCTTCTTTATAACCGTGTCTGGCGCGCTTTGGGTCATATGGTGGCGCATCGAGGGTAAGGTCGAGGCGGTACGGGCTGAGGCGCAGCGGGCTGCAGACGCTGCCGCAGCACTCGCCATCCAAGCCAAGGACGAAACCGCCGCCCATCGCTTGTATGTGGCTCAGACCTACATCACGAAAGAGGGGCTTCGCGACGTTCGCGACGAGATCATGAGCGCCATGCACGACATCAAGGGCGCAATCGAAACTGTCGGCGGACGCATAGACGGCATGTATCAAACAGGCAGCACGCCACGCCAGCGCGCCGTCAAATAGTAGGCTGCGCCTTTACATAGCGGCGCCACTTCCAACTAAAGACGGCGTTAGCCGGAACCTTGAAACCGCCCGACACAGGCCGTGTGCCTTCGTGTCTGGCCTGCTGGCGTTTCGCCTTCCGTATCCGCGGCAAGTCCTGCTTGTGGGTCTTCACCTCGCCGCAATTGAAATGAGCCGGGCCGCAGTTCGGGTTGGTGTCCGGCCCTAGCAGGCCGAGCGCGCGCTTGTGTTCGATGATCCACTTGTCGTTATGGCGATGAACTGGCTCACCGCATAGGCAGCACGGCGCGACGTTGTGGGCTGTGCAGTTCTCCGAAAAGATATGATGGCGGCGCTTGGCCGTCATGCGCTGGCGCGGGGTGTTGGCGGTCACGGCTTGGGCTCCGCTTTTAGCGCGGCCTCGATAACGGGGATGACCGCTCTAGCTGCGCCCATGTAGTTCGCCCACATGGCGTCTGTGCCATGCCTGGCTTTGGCGATCGTGCGGGCGACTTTCTCTTCCATAGTCATGGCTTGTCCCTCAGTCGGACGCCTGGGCCGCCACTTCCAGCGTAATCCCCGTCCAAGAATTCGACGCCAAGGCGCTCGAGTTCCGTGATTATCGCGGCCACGTTGTTCGCCATGCCAGTGATCATTCCGTCCGATGACTCCATTCGGCGCAACGTCGGTGCCGACACTCTCGCGCTTGCCGCCAACTCGACCTGGCCAATCCCGACCAACGCCCTGGCGGCGGCCAGTTGTCGTCCGGTGATTTGATTAATATCGCTCATAGTGATTAATTCCTCTTGACGTTTCGCCTGCCTTGATTAATAGTTAGCGCATTGAGCGATATTAATCAACAAGGAGATTCGCATGGCCACCGAGAAAGTTAATACCCCAATCACCCGCCGCTCCGTTCTCATGGGCGCTGCTGCACTTGTCGCCACCGCCGCGGCAGCAGCCGCCCCGTTGCCACTTGAAGAGTGGTCATTCGAGGTCGGGCAGTTGGTGTCTCATCGTGACCAGCCAATGTTGTCTGAAATTGTCGGCCGCGTCCGCACGACCAAGGGCCGCGAAATTTACAGCATCCGGCGCCTTGCCGATGTCCCCATTGCGTATCTCATGATCCTTGGCGAAGTCCTTGTGCCTGTGAATGACGAGGACGCTATCCGGTCGGCCGAAGCGGCCTGGGCCAGAGGCGCCTGAAATGGGAAAGGCTCAACGCCGCCACCTCCGATGGCTGCTGTTCGGCCAGCAAGAGGGGTGTTGTTTCTATTGCGGCCAGATGATGTCCCTCAGCTTCGCGCGGCGTGACAACATCTGGGGCAATTCCGCCACGCTGGAACACCTCCAGCGAAAGGCAGACGGCGGCGGAAGCGGCAAGGCCAATGTTGTCTTGGCGTGCAAGGATTGCAACCAACGACGCGGCAACCGGCCGGTGGAGGTATACCGCGCTCTGCGCCGCGATGGCAGGATGACGTAATCTGAGCGCTGGTGGAAAAATTCAGGTATCTAAACGCGAGCCCAAGGGCCGCAAAACGAGGAGAGTGAAATGACAAAAATCGAAATGCTGGTGACGCAGGTTCAGGCCGTCAAGACGTACCTTACGGTAGCAGAGGCGGCTTTGACGACTGCCACCGGTTTGGAAAGCTCGAAGGTTGGTGCGGCGGCCACGGCCATCGAAGCGGCGAGTGAGGCTTTCCCTGACTTGCGCAAAAGTTTGGCGGAATGCCAGCGGACAAAGTCTTAGACCGACAAACCCGAGAGAGCCCCGCTTCGGCGGGGTTTTTTGCGGTTCGTTGTTGGCGCTCCGTTGGTTACGACCGCTTTGGCTTGCCGGTACGTGTTTTCGTTGCCGAACCCTGCTTTCTTGGCGGCTATTTCCGCCGACCGCTCGCCGGAATATTCGTGAATATTTTCACTGTTTTCCGAGGGCCTACCACGGCGCTCCCCCATACCTTCCTTTACAGCCTCGGCAATCGCCACACGCTCACTCGCCGTGAAGTCCTTACGGATTTCATTCTCATCATGCTCGCCATCAACGATGGACGTAACACTTACGCGGCGAACTGGAATGCGCGACCAGCCAAGCGACTGGAAAGCACGAATGCGACGCTCGCCAAACACAAGGATTTGGGCAAGCGGAGAAGGCATCGACGGGGCTGACGTACACCACCTAAAGCGCGGCGAGCATTGGGAGCGGTGGTGAAATACCGCCAATACGGCAAATGCGGATATTTATCGGTTATGATATCCGATCACTCCAAGCCGAAAAACATAACAAAAACAATACATCTGGCGGAGGGAGTGGGATTCGAACCCACGGTGGGCTTGCACCCACGCCGGTTTTCAAGACCGGTGCCTTAAACCGCTCGGCCATCCCTCCATCGTGATTTTTCAACCACTTGGATGCTCGTCCTGATCTCAACTCGTACCGGTTGACGCTGCTTCCGCCTAGAGATCGACCGCGCCTCAATGCTCTAGTGCGCCTAGCGAAGTCCTGTCAACCGGCCGCGGCCAGCGTCAGGGCATCGACACTTGACGGCGAGGCTGAAGCAAGGCGAACAGCGGGCGCCGAGGGTCGAAAAGCGGTGATTTTTCACAGCGATCGCCGCGACGGTTTGTGCCACAATCTCGCCCGGTTCCGACCACAATCGGTTAATACGGTAATAAACAATTCCTGTGCACAAGGGATTGCGAATCAAGGTGGCGCTGGCATTTGTCGAGTGGGTTTTGGCCCTGCCGACGGTCAAGTTGCGGTGCCTTTGTTGAGAGGGGACAATCGAAAAATGCAAAGCACGGCGCGCCCGCGTCTTCGTCGCGCTTCCGCGTTCGCGTTGTTTGCCTTGTCGGCTGCCTTGCTGGCGGCTTGCGCCGCGCCGCCACAGCCGAAGGCGATGGTCAACAAAAAACCCCGCTCCAAGGAATATTTTTCCGAATCCGAATACGGCGTGAAGGCCAGCCCGCGCGTCACCTTCAAAATGTCGGGCCTGCAGCGTGGCGGCGGACGCGACCAGCTCGGCAAGCCCTATCAGGTGCGCGGCAAGTGGTATTACCCGAAGGAAGACAAGCGTTATGCCAAGATGGGGCTCGCCTCCTGGTATGGTGAAGCCTTCCACGGCAGGCTGACAGCCAACGGCGAGGTCTACGACATGACACATCTGACCGGCGCGCATCCGACAATGCCGCTGCCGAGCTATGCACGCGTGACCAATCTGAAGACCGGCAGCTCCGTCATCGTGCGCGTCAACGATCGCGGTCCTTACCATGACGGGCGCATCATCGATGTGTCGAAGCGCGCCGCCGAAATGCTCGACTATGCCAATATTGGCACGGCCAAGGTGAAGGTCGAATATGTCGGCCGGGCGCCGCTTCACGGCAATGACGACCAGTATCTGATGGCATCCTACAATCCGGGCAACAGGGTGCCGGATCCGTCGGACGGCCTGCCGACCGGTGTCATGATCGCCATGAACGGACCGTCGCCGAGCAGGGCGTTGGCCGCTGCCGCTCCCTTTCCCGGTCAGTTGACGAATTCCGCATCAGCACAGCCTGTCGCGGCGGCGCAGACGCCGGCCGCTGGCACTGTGACGCTGCCCGATTTCGGACCGATCGTGCCGGAACGCCCGCAGATCGGTCTGCCGCCGCAATCGCCGTTCAACGTAGCGACGCTGTCTTACGCCAACGAACGCGTGCGGCGCGCCTCCAATGTCTTTGCCGCGCTGGATGGCGCCGGCATGTCGCCCGCCGAAATCCTTCAATCGTGGAAGCGGCAAGTTCCTTCGACCGCTTCGCCCACGGACTATATCGCGGCGGGCTCGTTCGAGGATGCCGCCGAGGCGCAGCGTGTGGCAGCCCAGCTTTCCGGCTTCGGCAAGACCGAAATCCAGCGCTCCGAATTCGAGGGTAAGGACTGGTATTCGGTCAATCTCTATTCGGACGGCCATAGTGGTCTGGACGAGATGCTGCAGGCGGCATGGTCGCATGGCGCACCGGACGCGCTCGTGGTTCGGAACTGACCGGCAAAACCTGAGGTTTTGACCTGTTGTCATCGCGCGGTTGATCGGCCGGGACAAAGCCTGATAACTTGTAGAGCTTGCCCCAGAAATGCCGGCTGACAGGTCGAACCTCTCATGAAATTTAGCTTCGCCGCGCCTCTCGCCGGGCTCCTGGGTTTTGGCCTCCTGCTGCTTTCGCTGGCTCCGGCCGCGGCGCAGCTTTTCGAGACCAAGGCCGCGCAGGCCTTCATGATCGATGTCGAAACCGGAACGGTGCTGTTTTCCAAGGATGCCGACAGGCCGATTCAGCCGGCGTCGCTGGCCAAGCTGATGACGATGGAGGTGGTGTTCAACGCCATCAAATCGGGGCGCGTGACGCTCGACGACACATTCGTGGTGAGTGAAAACGCATGGCGCACGGGCGGGGCGCCATCCGGGACGTCGACAATGTTTGCCAAGCTGAAGTCAACGATCCGGCTTGAAGAACTGATCCAGGGCGTGACCGTTCAGGCCGCCAATGACGGCTGCATCATCATCGCCGAAGGTTTTGCGGGATCGGAGGCGAATTTCGCGACTGAGATGACCGAGCGCGCAAGGCAGATTGGCCTCGAGAAATCGACATTCGTCAATTCAACCGGTCTGCCGGCCGACGGTCAGCAGACGACGGTTCGAGAGCTTGCGCTTCTGGCCCTGCATATCTGGCGCGAGTACCCGGACCTCTATCGCTATTACGGCCAAAAGGATTTCACCTGGAACAAGATCACCCAGAGGAACCGCAACCCGCTGCTGGCGATGGATATCGGTGCCGACGGCCTGGCGATCGGCAGGAGCGAGGCATCCGGATTTGGCGTCGTCGGCTCGGTCAGCCACAGTGGCAGGCGGGTCATTGCGGCGATGAGCGGCCTGGCAAGCGACCGCGAGCGCGCCGAAGAAGCGCGAAAGCTGCTCGACTGGGGCCTTCGTTCCTTTGAGAAAACCGAGATTTTCGCCAAGGACGAAGTGGTTGGCGAGGCCCAGGTTTTCGGCGGTGCGAAATCCAGCGTTGCGCTGAAGGCAAAAGCGCCGGTGGCCATCTTCCTGCCCATCGCCAACCGCGACAAGCTGACCGCCAAGATCGTCTATGACGGGCCGGTTGCAGCCCCCGTGGAAGAGGGGCAACCAGTGGGTGCGCTGCGGGTCTGGATCGGTGACACGCTGAGCCAGGAGACGCCGCTTTTCGCCGCCGAGTCGGTTGGCGTCGGCTCGCTCCCGCAACGCGCGCTCGATGCCGCCAAGGAACTGGCCGTCGGCTGGCTGCGTTAATGCATGTCACCCAAAAGCGCTCAGCGGTTTGCGGCGACGACATGCATGAAAAGGGCAAAGCGCGTCGCATCTCTTCAGACGCGACGCAGTTGGCACCATGGCGTGGACCTTTTCTCAAGTCAGGGCTATTACGGTCCCGCAGCATGGATAAAGGCTTTGGCGTACGGATTTTTTATCACCTTCGAAGGCGGAGAAGGGGCAGGCAAGTCGACGCAGATCGAGCGGCTGGCCAGTAAGATACGTGCCAAGAAATACGATGTCCTTGTCACGCGTGAACCGGGTGGCTCACCGGGCGCAGAGGCGGTCAGGCATGTCCTGCTTTCCGGCGCTGCCGAGCCGTTCGGCCCCAGGATGGAGGCGCTGCTTTTCGCCGCTGCGCGTTCCGACCATGTCGAGCAGGTCATCCGGCCGGCGGTCGAACGCGGCTCGATCGTGCTTTGCGATCGCTTCATGGACTCCTCGCGCGTCTACCAGGGCGTCACCGGCGGTCTTGACCCGGTGTTCATGGGCGCGCTGGAAAAGGTCGCCATCAACGGCATGGTGCCCGACATGACGCTGATCTTTGATATCGATCCGGCCGAAGGGCTGCGGCGCGCCACGGCACGGCGGGGCGCCGATGCCGGAGCCGACCGCTTCGAAAAGGAAACGCTTGATATCCATCAGCGCCGCCGCGAAGCCTTTCTGGCGATCGCCGCGGCAGAACCCGAGCGCTGCATCGTCGTCGACGCGTCCGCCGATCCCGACACGGTGGAGAATGTCGTCACCGCCGCCGTATTCGCGGCGCTGGAGACGATGACACCGGCGCACAGGAAGCAGGCGCCGGGATGATTTTCGAACGGATCGCACCAGAACAGCACGACACATTGGACGGCGTACCGGAGCCGTCCGAGACCCCGCGCCTGGTTGGACATGGCCAGGCAGCGACCATGCTGGCGTCAGCCTATCGCTCCGGGAAGCTGCCGCATGCGCTGATCTTTGTCGGACCGGTCGGCATCGGCAAGGCGACGCTCGCCTTTCACCTTGCGCATCATCTGTTGAAGCATCCGGCGTTCGAACAGGCGCCGGAGGTCCTTGCCGTTCCTGATCCGGCGTCATCGCTGTTTCGCCAGATCGCCACCGGCGCGCATCCTTCGGTGCTGCATCTGACCCGCCCGCCGAATGACAAGACGAAGAGCTTCAAGACGGTCGTCACCGTCGATGAGATCCGCAAGGTCAGCCGCTTTCTGTCGCTGACCTCGCATGACGGTAGCTACCGGGTGGTGATCGTCGACCCGGCCGACGACATGAATACCAATGCGGCCAACGCTTTGTTGAAGAATCTTGAAGAACCACCGGCACGCACTTTGTTCATCCTTATCGTCCATGCGCCGGGCAGCCTGCTGCCGACGATCCGCTCGCGCTGCCAGATGGTGCGGCTGGCGTCGCTCGATGCCGAGAGCCTGATGACGGTTCTGGAGAGCGTCGAACCACCGCCACCAGACGATCCAGCGGCGCGCGCGGCACTGGCCAAGCGGGCAGGGGGCAGCGCGCGCACCGCAATCCTGTTGACGCAGTATGGCGGGCTGGAAATCGCCGAGACGCTCGACGCCCTGGTGACAGCAAGAAAGAGCGATGTTGCCCGCGCCTATCGCCTCGCGGAGGCGGTCGCCGGGCGCGATCAGGCGATCCAGTTCGATATCTTCAATCGCCGTGCGCTCGACCTGCTCTCGACCGGGGCAAGCCAGGCCGCGCTGGCAGGCGATCTGGCGCGGGCCAAAACGCTGTCGGATACTTGGCACGAGGCCTTGAACGCTATATCTGAAACCGACACCTACAATCTCGACAAGAAGCAGCACGCCTTGACCATGATCGACCGCTTGAATTCTGCAATGCGAATGTGACGGTCCATCGGGATGGCAATCGCCGTTTCGATGCGATATCTCACCGACACCTTCATTCAGACATTCATGACGGCTCATCCATGGCACGCGAAAAATACTACCTCACGACGCCGATTTTTTATCCGAACGGCAAGCCTCATATCGGTCATGCCTACAATGTCATCGCCAGCGACACGCTTGCCCGCTTCCAGCGACTCGACGGCAAGGACGTCTTCTTCGTCTCGGGAACCGACGAGCACGGCCTGAAGATGCAGCAGACGGCGGACGCTGAAGGCCTGACGCCGAAAGCGCTTGCCGATCGCAACTCGGCGATCTTCCGCTCTATGCTCGAAGCGACCCGGTGCTCGAACGACGTTTTCATCCGCACCACCGAGGAGCGCCACTACAAGGCCTGCCAGGCGATCTGGACCCGCATGGCGGAGAATGGCGACATTTACCTCGACCGCTATAGCGGCTGGTATTCGGTGCGACAGGAAGCCTATTTCGACGAGGCCGAAACCAAGGTCGGCGACGACGGCGTACGCCGCGAACCGCTCGGCTCGCCCGTCGAATGGACCGAGGAAGAGAGCTATTTCTTCCGCCTTTCCGCCTATCAGGACAGTTTGCTCGCGCTCTACGAGAACAGTCCCGAATTTGTCGGACCGGCGGAGCGGCGCAACGAAATTATCAGCTTCGTCAAATCCGGGCTGAAGGATCTGTCGATCTCGCGCACCACGTTCAAATGGGGCGTGCCGGTGCCGGGCGACGACAAGCATGTGATGTATGTCTGGGTCGATGCACTGACCAACTACATCACGGCTGCCGGTTATCCAGATACGGACGATGAGAGATGGTCCTTCTGGCCGGCGAACGTCCACGTCATCGGCAAGGATATCGTCCGCTTCCACGCCGTCTACTGGCCGGCCTTCCTGCTGTCGGCGGGGATCGAACTGCCGAAGCGCGTGTTCGCGCATGGCTTTCTGTTCAATCGCGGCGAGAAAATGTCGAAGTCGGTTGGCAATGTCGTCGATCCGTTCGCGATGATCGAGCATTACGGCCTCGATCAGGTGCGCTATTTCTTCATGCGCGAAGTGCCGTTCGGGCAGGACGGCAGCTATAGCCACGACGCCATCGTGAACCGCACCAATGCCGACCTCGCCAATGATCTCGGCAATCTGGCGCAACGCTCGCTGTCGATGATCGCCAAGAACTGCGGCGGCGTGGTGCCGAAGTGCGGCGAACTGAGCGATGCGGACAAGGCGATCCTCGATCAGGCAAGTGCCGCCCTTGTCACGGCACGCAAGGCGATGGCCGAACAGGGCATCCATCTGGCGCTGGCGGCGATCTTTGGCGTGGTGGCAGAAGCCAACCGCTACTTCGCCGGGCAGGAGCCGTGGGCGCTGAAGAAGACCGATCCCGCGCGCATGGAAACCGTGCTGTGGACGACGGCCGAGGTGCTCCGGCGCATCGCGATCCTCTGCCAGCCCGTGGTGCCGACTTCGGCGGCGAAGCTGCTCGACATGCTGGCGGTAGGGGCGGACAGACGTGACTTCGCGCATGTCACGGAGGCTCACGCGCTGGTTTCAGGCACGGCTCTGCCGGCGCCGGAACCGGTGTTTCCACGTTATGTCGAGCTCACGGATACAAGCGCCTGATGTTGGTCGACAGTCACTGCCATCTCGACTTTCCAGATTTCGCAGAGGAGCGGGCGGCCATCGTCGCCCGCGCTTTAGCTGCAGGAATCGGTCGCATGGTGACGATCTCGACGCGTGTGAAGCGGTTTCAACAAGTACTTGAGATCGCTGAATCTTTTAACGAAGTCTATTGCTCGGTCGGCACCCATCCGCACAATGCCGCCGAGGAGCTGGACGTGACTGTCGAGGAGCTTGTTCGGCTGTCCGCTCATCCCAAAGTGGTGGCGATCGGCGAGGCCGGGCTCGACTATTTCTACGATCATGCGCCGCGCGATGCGCAGGCGCAGGGTTTTCGCACCCATATTGCCGCCGCGCGTCAAACGGGCCTGCCTCTGGTCATCCATTCGCGCGACGCCGACAGCGACATGGCTGATATACTCGAGGATGAAACAGGGAAGGGCGCCTTCCCCTTCATCCTGCACTGTTTTTCGTCCGGGCGCAGGCTGGCCGAAGTCGGCGTGGCGCTCGGTGGCTATGTTTCCTTTTCCGGCATCGTGACTTTCAAGAATTCGGCCGAGCTGCGCGCCATCGCCGCCGATGTGCCACATGATTGCCTGCTGGTCGAAACCGACGCGCCGTACCTCGCGCCGGTACCGTTTCGCGGCAAGCGCAACGAGCCTGCGTATGTGGCGCATACGGCCAAGGTGCTGGCCGAAACGATCGGCGTCAGCGAGGCCGAAATCGCAGCAGTCACCACCGACAATTTCTTCCGGCTGTTCAGCAAGATGCCGCGCCCGACCGCGCTGAGCACCTGACGCATGAGCGACCGGCTGCGCCTCACCATTCTCGGCTGCGGCTCATCGCCGGGCACGCCGCGCATCACTGGCGACTGGGGCAATTGCGATCCGGCCAATCCGAGGAACCGGCGCATGCGCACCGCAGCGCTCGTCGAGCGGATCGCGGCAAACGGCGACAAGACCACCGTCGTGATCGACACGGGGCCGGATTTCCGCGAGCAGATGCTGCTGGCATCGGTCAGGCGCATCAATGCTGTCGTCTATACGCACCCGCATGCCGACCATATCCACGGCATCGACGATTTGCGCGGCTTCGTGCTCGAGCAGCGCCATCTCATCGATATCCACGCCGACCAGCCCACCATGCTGCGGTTAAGGGAAGCTTTCGGCTACTGTTTCGAAACACCGCTGGGCAGTTCCTATCCGCCCATCGTCGAGCCGCATATTATCGACCACGCCAGACCGGTCGTAATCGAAGGCGAGGGGGGTGCCCTCACCCTCGAGCCGCTGCCGCAGATCCACGGCGACATCATATCGCTTGGTTTTCGCATAGGCGGGCTCTCCTATTGCCCCGATATCAGTGATTTCCCGGACGCCACCGCCGAACGGCTGCGGGATCTGGACGTGCTGGTCATCGACGCGCTGCAATACAGGACGCATCCGAGCCATCTGTCGCTCGGCCAGGCACTCGGCTGGATCGAAAAACTGGCGCCGGGAAAGGCCGTTCTGACGCACATGCATGTGCCGCTCGACTATGCCACGGTGATGGCCGAGACGCCGGCCGATGTCGAGCCGGCCTATGATGGCATGATGATAGAAATCCCTTTGGAACCATCATGATAGGTTCGGTTCTTCATGGCTGGCAGCATTGATCGTGTGACCAAGGCAGCGGCCGATGCCGGCGTCGACATCGAAATCAGGCGCATGGGTGCCTCCACACGCACCGCCGAGGAAGCCGCCGCGCAATGCGGCTGTACAGTCGCCCAGATCGTCAAATCTTTGGTGTTCCAGGGGGAAACCAGCGGAAAGCTGTTTCTCTTCCTGGTTTCCGGCTCCAATCAGCTCGATCTCGCCAGAGCCGCCGCACTGACCGGGGAGCCGCTGAAGCGCGCCGACCCGCGGCAGATCCGCGACGAGACCGGCTTTGCCATCGGCGGCGTAGCGCCGATCGGTCATCTGATTGCGATCCCGGCGTTCGCCGACGAAACGCTGCTCGGTTTCGACCGCGTATGGGCAGCGGCCGGCGCGCACGACGCGGTGTTCGCCGCCGAGCCACACGCAATGATCAAGGCAGCGCAGGCTGTCGTAGCGACGCTGAGCGCCTGAATCGAGCGGGCCGGGCCCTATTCGGCGGCGATGGCGGTGGGGGCGGGCGGCAGCATGATGTCGGGCGCAGCCGGCGCGAACAGCATCTTTACCACGCTGCGGAAGGCGAGGATCTGGCGTCCGAGGACACGGGGATCGCCGAGCCCCCGCGACATGATGATGCCGCCATCGATCACACAGGAGAACATGATGGCCACGTCGTCGAGATCCATGCCTTTGCGGGCAGGATAAACGGTCGCGATCTCGTTCAGCGCATCGCGAAACCGCCCGTTCCAGGAACGTACGGCGTCGGCGGCGATGTCGCGAACGTTGCGATCGAAAAGGCGTTCCTGATAGGTGAACGTCGCGATCAGACAGCCGGGGTGGCCGTTCGGCAGATCACCCATCAGCTCGGCAAGCAGCTTGAGCGTGATCAGGAACGATTGCAACGGATCATCGGACAACTGCCGGCCGCGGTGAAATACATCATCGAAGATGCGGTCGTTCTCCTCGACGTAGCGCAGCATCAAGGCGCGGGCGAGTTCGTTTTTGTCCTTGAAATGATAGAAGAAGCCGCTCTTGGTGATGCCGGCTTCGGCGATCACCTCTTCGATGGACGTCGCGCCGAACCCCTTGGCGAGCACCGATGCCTCGGCGATCTCCAGAATGCGTTCGCGCGTTTCCGCACCCTTGCGCATGACCGAATGCCCTCAAATTTACTGTACCGGCGGTATGGTTTTCACACCCGCCAACATCGGCACCGATAGCAATACGACCGGCCCAGCGCGGCTATCCGTCTGTAATTACTGCGGTTTCCGCTTCGATGGAGTACCGGACCACAAGCCTTCTACCGCACCGGCGGCACGTGCTGCTAAAACTTGGCTATTCCGAACCGACCGCCACCAGGGCGACACGGTGTCATCTTACCACTGGAGACAAACATGGCCAAGTATTGCCAGAATCTGCCGCAACTCGCCAACAGAACATTCCTGAGTGATGGCGGCATGGAAACGACCCTCATTTTTCACGAAGGCCTCGACCTTCCGCATTTTGCTTCATTCACGCTGATGGCAACGCCTGAAGGTCGGCAGAAGCTCAAGGACTATTACGTGCGCTATCTAACCATTGCGCGCAGCAGCGGGACCGGCTTCATCCTCGACACGCCGACGTGGCGGGCCAACCCGGATTGGGGAGCCTTGCTCGGCTACGGGCCGGAAGCGCTACGCGCCGTCAACGAGGCCTCGATCGAGCTTCTTCTCGACCTGCGCAAGGAGTTCGAGACCGCGGAAACGCCCTGCGTCATCAGCGGCGCGATCGGACCGCGCGGCGACGGCTACAAAGCCGGCAAGATGGACGCCAACGACGCGGAAACCTATCACGCGGCGCAGATCGAGAGTTTCGCGCGGACCGAAGCCGACATGGTTGCGGCCTATACGCTCACCAATTTCAAAGAGGCAATCGGCGTGGCGCTGGCGGCCAAAGCGCATGCCATGCCCTGCATGATCTCGTTCACCGTGGAGACGGACGGGAAGCTGGTGACCGGCATGGCCCTCGGCGAGGCGATCGACAGGGTCGACGACGCGACAGACGGTGCGCCGGCCTATTATATGATCAACTGCGCCCATCCGACGCATTTCATCCAGGCGCTGAAAAAGGGCGAGCGCTGGCTCGACCGCGTCTATGGAGTGAAGGCGAATGCTTCGGCCAAAAGCCATGCCGAACTGGACGAATCGGAAACGCTTGACGCGGGCGATCCGGAGGATCTCGGGCGGCGCTACAGCAGACTGACAGCTTCGTTTCCGACGATGCGCATCCTGGGCGGCTGCTGCGGCACCGACCACCGGCACATCGCGGCGATCTGCGAGGCCTGCGTGCCGCAAGCGGCGTAGGACCTGTGTGCGTCCCAGGAGACGAAACGCTACCAACCGCAATTCCGTTTAGGGAATAGGAACTGCGGTTGGGCCGAAAAGCAACGCAACCAAAACCGCACCTCAGTTCAGTTCCATAATCTATCTTATGCGACTTTCAGATGGGTGGAAATCTCGGCGTGAACCGAACGAAAGACTCTCTGATTTTTGCGTCGATTGGTTTAGCGTAGGATTTCGCCCCTACCACAAGCGACCCGATCCTGCACCCTCGACACCGAAATTTCAGCTAAGCCATCATCAAGCCCATCCAGAGATGACCCCTTCGCCTCCCTTTCTCGGCTTTCCCGAACGCCTCGCCGATGGTCGCATGCCCCGTGCGGTGATCTTCGGAGCCGGTCACGGCAGCACCTATCCCGGCAAGGACAGCAGCGGCTATGCCTTGGCAGCCGATGCCATCCGCGCTGCGAGCCAGGTCGATGCCGAGCTCGTCGAGCACTGGGATTTCGATCTCGGCGGCCCGCTGTTCGACGGCAAGCCGGTCTGCTGCATCGACGACGGCGACATCCCGACCACCATGCATGACAATCCCGGCAACCGAGCCCGGATCGAGGCGAAGACGCGCGAGATCCTGGCATTGCCGGCCGTACCGATCCTGCTCGGCGGCGACGATTCCGTGCCCATTCCCTTCCTCGCCGGCTTCGCGGATCACGGGCCGGTGTGGATCCTGCAGATCGACGCCCACATCGACTGGCGCGACGAGTTGCATGGCGAACGCTACGGCTATTCCAACCCGATGCGCCGGGCTAGTGAGATGACGCATGTCGCCGGCATCGTGCAGGTCGGCATCCGTGGCGTCGGCAGCGCACGCCTCAGCGAAATCGAAGCGGCGCGGCACTATGGCAGCCGCTTCGTGACCGCTCGCGAAGTTCACGCCGAGGGCGTCGAAGCCGCTCTCCGGCATATTCCGGAAGGAGCGCGGGTCGTCGTCACCCTCGACTGCGACGGCCTCGATCCCGGCATCATGCCGGGTGTGGCGGCGCGTACGCCCGGCGGCCTCACCTACACGCAAGTGATTGACCTGATCGCGGGCCTCGGCAAGCGGGCCAGGATCGCCGGATTCGACCTTGTCGAGCTCTATCCTCCGGCCGACATTGACGGCTTGTCGGCCCTCACCGCCGCGCGCCTTCTCGTCAATGTGATCGGCACCATCGTCCGGCAGGTTTGAAGCATCGCCCCGACCGGCTGCGCAACCCATGTCGCGGCTCCTGCCGCGACATGCAGTTGATTTGATGGCCCTATTCGCGCTCGCCAGTGAAGTTCAGCAGCAGCTGGAAGATGTTGATGAAGTTCAGATAAAGCGAGAATGCACCGAAGACGGCGAGCTTCTGCTGCGATTCCGCACCGAAGTTTTCCGCAAACTGCTCCTTGATCGTCTGCGTATCCCAGGCGGTGAGACCGATGAAGACGGCGATGCCGATCACCGAGATGGCAAACTGCAGCGCGGTCGAGCCGAGGAAGATGTTGACGATGCTGGCGATCACCACGCCGATCAGGCCCATGATCAGGAAGGACGAGAACTGCGTCAGGTCGCGTTTGGTCGTGTAGCCGTAAAGGCTGGTCGCGCCGAACATTGTGGCGGCGATGAAGAACGTGCGCGCTATGCTGGTCCCGGTAAACACCAGGAACACGGAAGCCAGCGACAGGCCCATGACCGCACAGAATGCCCAGAACATCGCCTGAGCGCCAGCCGCGGACATCGTCTGTATCCGAAACGAGAACAGCAGCACGAAGGCGAGCGGTGCCAGCATCACCACCCACTTCAACGGACTGGAGAAGATCGGCACGTAGAGGGCTGGCGTGGAAGCCACGACGAAGGCGATGACGCCGGTAACGACGAGGCCAACTCCCATGTAGTTGTAGACGCGCAGCATGTGCTGGCGGAGGCTTTCGTCATAGACGGCGCCGGTTTGGGCTCCGACGCCGGTGCGGTATCCTAGATTGGGGGTGTTCATGCGGGCTCTCCTTTGTGAAGGTCAGTAAAGCGTGTTGGCGAGCGTTTCCGCGGTGCGATCGAGATCGCGGACACCGCTTCGGGCGACGACTGCGTAAGCGACTTCGCCGATCTGGAAATAGGCCGAGGAAATTTCGCCCGACGGGGCGACGGTCGGCTGGACCACGTCGAACGTTCCGGGCCTGATCGCGAAGAGCGAGACCAGTCCCAGATCCCTTGTCTCGACAGCCATCTCGACGCTCGGGCCGAACTGCGACGGATAGATCTGCACGTCACGGACCTTCCAGTCTTTCGGCAGCGACGGCATGACGATCGCCGTGGCGGCGCGGATTTCTTCCGCATCGTAATTCGGCGCTTCGGGCTGGGATGACATGGCCTCGCTCATGATCGTCGTCATGTGCGCCCGGATCGCCTCCTCCAGATAGACAGGCGGCTGGGTCGAAGCGACGACTTTCGTCACCGATATCGGCCCGACGATCCCGTTCGCCAGCCAGCCCGCAGCCACCAAGACTGCGACCGCCGCAGCCCGCTGCAACGCGCGTAAGGCGCGCCCTCGAGCCAGTCCCCGTTCCAGCCGCCGTGCCGCATCGGCCGTTGCCGGCCGCGCCATGCCCTTGGATCCGGCAAGCGCCACCCGCAGTTCGTCGCGCGTCCTGAGGTCGGACATCACGCGCGCGGCCGCCTCCGGACGGGCGGAAAGAAACGCCTCAACCTCGATGCGGCGGGCAACGTCCAGCTGGTCGTCGACATAGGCGTCAAGGTCGGCATCGGTCACCGGGTCGCGCAGTTCGCTCAACACAGACATCACGGGTCTCCCACGATCTTGAGGTGGCTTTTCGCACGTGCCGGCAATTTGTCCTCCATTTCGCGGAGCGTCGCGCGCGCCCTGCCGATACGCGACATCAGCGTTCCCAGCGGTACGCCGCAGGCCTCGGCCGCCTGGCTGTAGGTAAGTCCCTCGATGGCGACGAGATGCAGCGCCGAACGCTGCTGATCCGGCAATTTGAAAAAAGCTTCGCGCACCTGTGCCAGGCGGACGGAATGCTCTTGGGGAGCCTGCACGCTGGCGTCGACAAGATATCCGGCCTGCTCGACGCGCACCGCTTCAGACTTGCGGGACCGCAAACCGTCAATGAAAGCATTGTGGACGATCGACAGCAGCCATGCGCGCAGGTTTCCGCCGGATCGGAATGTGCCGCGCCGCTCATAGGCACGCACCAGCGCGTCATGCACCAGATCCTCTGCTTCGGCGCTGTCGCGCGTCAGCGAACGCGCGTAGCGCCGCAGGGACCCAAGCTGTCCTATGATATCGAAGCGTGGCATCGACCCTCTCATGTCCTGTTTACGGAGCATGGCAGGTTTTAATCCCGCTCTTTGAGTTTTTTGCGATCCGGGAAGGTCTGGCATCTCCGGTACAATGCCACCATCGCGGGTACGGCTTCTTTGTCCGCGAACGATCCCTCAGTCGCCACAATTCGCCGCGCGGTTTTACCGCCACCGGGGATTTCGATGTTTATACCTGAATTAATTTGTGACGCGGAAAATCGCGAAGGTGTCATCTTTTTCGGGGCACTTGCGAGTTATAGGCAGGAAACATTCACCGCCGAATCTTCCGTTCGGCGACTGCCCTTTGGGCCCTCCTTGTTCAACGAATTATCGACCCGACATGACAAGCAATGTGCCAGCCCAGCGGGATACCCGCATCGATGTCTTTCGCGCGCTAGCGCTACTGACGATCTTCGTCAACCATGTGCCGGGGACGATCTTCGAGTATTTCACGCACAAGAACTTCGGCTTTTCCGATTCGGCCGAAGCCTTCGTGCTGATTTCAGGGATTGCCGTTGGGCTCGCCTACGGGTTGAAGTTCCAGCCGGGGAACCGGTTGCTCATCACCCTGAAGGCCTGGCGGCGTGCCGGTGTCCTCTACGTCACCCATGTCATGACCACTGTCGCGACGCTGGCGATCTTCTCGGCGGCTGCATTGCATTTCTCGCGGCCCGATCTTTTGAAGCTGATCAACATCCAGATGATCATCGAGGACACGCCGGAAGCGCTGCTCGGCATCGCGGCGCTCGGGCATCAGATCGGCTATAACAACATTCTTTCCATGTATGCCGTCGTACTTCTGATGATGCCGCTTTTCCTGTGGATCGGCACTTTCAGCCTGCGCCTGATGCTTGCTGCGTCCGCTCTCCTCTGGCTCATCGTCGGCATTTTCCAGATCGCGCCTTCGAATTTTCCCGGCGACGGCTTCTGGTTCCTGAACCCGCTCTCCTGGCAGTTTCTTTTCGTCATCGGGATCGCCGGCATGCTGCATATCAAGCGCGGCGGCGAAATCCGCTTCAACTGGATGATGGCGAGCGCGGCCATCGGGTATCTGGTCGGCGCGCTGATTTGGGTGCGGCTGCCGCTGTGGGGCATCGAGACGGCCTCCGGCCTGCCTACCGTGCTGACCGGCTTCGACAAGACGTTCCTGTCGCTGTCGCGCCTCATGCACATTCTGGCGATCGCCTATCTGATCGTGGCGATCCCGGCGCTTTCCAACCTGGCGAAGACTGGGCCCGGAAACCCGCTCGCGGTTCTCGGCAAGCACTCGCTGCCGGTCTTCGTCGCCGGAACGATCCTCGCCATGATCGCGCAGGTCATGAAGGTCGTCAGCCCGGGCGGGCTCCTCTACGACGCAATCCTGATCTCGACAGGCATCGCGCTGCAGTTCGGCTTCGCCTATTACCTCGAATGGTTGCCACGGATCGGTTGGGGCGGCAAGAAACAGCAACCTGTCGCCGCCTTGCCGTCGGCTGCCCTCAAGCTGGCGTCATAGAACGGCTGACATGCGGAAAGCCGCATTTGCCTGCTGCGCCTCCTCATCGTGTCGTGGAAATGACGAGTACGATGAGCCGTGCCAATCAAGGCTTGTCTCCCGGTTTGGCGGTTTTCAGCTTGGTGCAAATGAAACCGCTGGCGCAGCACGGCTGATTTGCGTATCACTCCGCCGCCACCGGAACCGAGCCGATGTTTGAAGACCTCCAACCTGCCCCAGCCGACAAGATCCTTGCCTTGATCGGCCTCTATCGCGCCGATCCCCGCCCCGGCAAGGTCGACCTCGGCGTCGGCGTCTACAAGGATCGCGATGGCAAGACGCCGGTGATGCGCGCCGTGCGCGAAGCCGAAAAGCGACTGCTGCAGAGCCAGGACACCAAGACCTATCTCGGCCTTGCCGGCGATACCGGCTTCAACACGGCGATGGCGGGGCTGGTCTTTGGCCCTGCGGCCGAACTGACGCGAATCCGTGCGGCGCAGGCGCCGGGTGGTTCGGGCGCGCTGCGGCTCGTGGCCGAGTTGCTCAAAAGGACGCGATCCGACGCGACGATCTGGCTGTCGGACCCGACATGGCCGAACCACATGCCGGTGATGCGCGCCGCCGGCTTGCAGATACGCGAATATCCCTACTTCGACGCCGTCTCAGGTGCTGTTCGCTTCCCGGACATGATGAGCGCACTGGCGACCGCCAAGAGCGGCGACGTGGTGCTGCTGCATGGTTGCTGCCACAATCCGACAGGCGCCAATCTGGATACCGCGCAGTGGACTGAATTAGCCGACCTCGTCGTCGAGCGCAGCCTGCTGCCTTTTGTCGACATTGCCTATCAGGGCTTTGGCGAGGGGCTCGACGCGGACGCCGCCGGCTTGCGCCTGCTGGCAGCGAAAGTTCCGGAAATGGTCGTTGCCTCGAGCTGCTCGAAGAACTTTGCCGTGTATCGTGACCGTGTCGGCGCGGCGATGATCCTGGCCAAAGACAGCGCGCAGGCGGATGTGGCAATGAGCCAGATGCTGTCGGCGGCGCGCGCTATGTACTCGATGCCGCCGGACCACGGCGCGGCCGCGGTGCGCATCGTGCTTGAAGACGCCACGCTGCGCGCCGACTGGGAAGCGGAGCTCGAGGAGATGCGCCTGCGCATGCTGCGGCTTCGGGTGCAGTTCGCCGAAGCGCTGCGGCGGCAGTCCAATTCCGATCGCTTCGATTTCGTCGCCAGCCATCGTGGCATGTTTTCCCGGCTTGGCCTGTCCGAAGCGCAGGTCAAGCGGCTGCGCGTCGAGCACGGCGTCTATATGGTCGGCGACAGCCGCATCAACGTCGCCGGCCTGCCAGAGGACGGCATGGACGCGCTCGCCAAGGCGATCGTCTCCGTGCTCGATTGAACACTTTGCTTGACGTTCCGAAAACCGGCTTCCACTTTTCGGGATCATGGCCTGCGCAACTGTGGACAATGCGGCCTTGCCGGCTGACAGCATTTGCCGAGTGATCGTTGCACGATAGCATTCGACTGATGAAACCCTCGAAGGACATTTCCCGGCTGATCGAGATTATGGCGGCACTGCGGGCGCCGGAAACCGGCTGCCCGTGGGATATCGAGCAGGATTTCTCGACCATCGCGCCCTACACGATCGAAGAGGCCTACGAGGTGGCGGATGCGATCGCGCGCGGCGACCTGGACGATCTGCGCGATGAGCTCGGCGACCTGCTGCTGCAGGTCGTCTACCATGCGCAGATGGCCGAGGAGGCCGGTGAATTCGCCTTTGGCGACGTGGTCCAGGCCATTACCACAAAAATGATCCGCCGCCATCCGCATGTCTTCGGCGACGAGAAGGCGCGCAGCGCCGGCATGGCCAAGGGCATGTGGGAGAAAATCAAGGCCGAGGAAAAAGCGGATAAGCGAAATGCCCGCCTCGCCCGCGGGCACGATTCTGAGGATCATGGCAACGGTTTTCTGGACAGCGTTCCGGTCGCCCTGCCCGCTTTGACCCGGGCGCTCAAGCTGCACGAAAAAGCGGCCCGCGTCGGCTTCGACTGGAGCGAGGCCACACCGATCCTCGACAAGATCGAGGAAGAGATCGGCGAGTTGCGCCAGGCCCTTGCCAAGGGCGATATGGCTTCGATCAAGGACGAGTTCGGCGACATGCTGTTTGCCGTCGTCAATCTCGGGCGTCATCTCAAGGTTGATTCCGAAGCGGCGCTCAGCGGCACCAACGAGAAATTCCGGTCGCGGTTCCACTATGTCGAGCAAGCACTGAAGGCGTCCGGAAACACTCTGGAAAGGGCGACGCTCGATGAGATGGAGGCGCTTTGGCAGCAAGCCAAGAGCGCGAAGTAACAGCGATTATCCGTTGTTTTTACGGCGCAATCTGCTTTCTATCTCTTCATGCGCGGTTTGCGTCGCCTTGAGCGCGACGGTCACGCCGCCATCTTCATTGTCGGTGCGCGAGACGACGTCGCCATTGCGGTAGAGCCAGTCGACGAGCCCGAGCTGTTCAGGCTTGAGCGTGACGGTCAGCGTTTCCAGTTCGCCAGACACTCTTGTCTCGATGATCGCCTTCAGCACATCGATGCCCTCGCCAGTGGCGGCCGATATGGCAATCGGCGGCGCCTTGTTGCCGTCGATGCCGTCGGCGAGCAATCGCGCCCGATTGCCTTCATCGAGCCGGTCGATCTTGTTCCACACTTCGAGGACACGCTTGGTGTCGCCGGCATCGACGCCGAGATCGGCGAGGATGCGCTCGACATCCTCGGCCTGGGCGGCCGTGTCGGGGTCCGAAATATCGCGCAGATGGATGACCAGATCGGCCTCGACCACCTCTTCCAGCGTAGCCCGGAAGGCTGCAATCAGATGCGTCGGCAGATCCGAAATGAAACCGACCGTGTCCGAAAGGATGACCGGCGTGCCGTGCGGCAGTCGCACCCGACGCAATGTCGGGTCGAGCGTGGCAAACAACATGTCCTCGGCCAGCACCCCTGCTCCGGTTAGCCTGTTGAACAGCGTCGACTTGCCGGCGTTGGTATAGCCGACGATCGCCACCACCGGGAAAGGCACCTTCTTGCGCTTGGCGCGGTGCAGGTCACGGGTGCGCCGCACTGTTTCCAGCTCGTGCTTCAGCTTCTTGATCTTGTCCTGCAGGGCACGGCGGTCCGACTCGATCTGCGTTTCACCAGGACCGCCAAGGAAACCGGCACCGCCGCGCTGGCGCTCAAGGTGGGTCCAGCTTCGCACGAGCCGGCCCTTCTGATAGTTAAGGTGGGCCAGATCGACCTGCAGCGTGCCTTCCTTGGTCCGCGCGCGCTCGCCGAAAATTTCCAGGATCAGTCCGGTGCGATCCAGCACCTTGGCGTTCAATTCTTTTTCCAGATTGCGTTGCTGCACCGGCGTCAGCGGATGGTCGACAATAACCAGTTCGGCACGGCCCTCCTTGACGATCTCGGCGAACTCCGCGACTTTGCCGCTGCCGAGCAAGGTTGCAGGCCGCGGATCATTCACGGTCACCACCGCGGTATGGATCGGGTCGAGGTCAATGGCCTGGGCAAGGCCAACCGCCTCGTCGTGTCGGGCCTCGGCGGAACGCATCAGGCGCGGACGATTGGTGTCTTCGTCGCTGCGCGGCTGACGGGTCAGCACCGGCACGATGACCACGGCCCGGGTCGGGCCTTCGGCTTCCGTCCCCGGCTGATATGCTGGTTTTTCGCGAACGCTGCGGTCCGCGTCTTTCTTACGTGCCAATCAGGCGCCCTGGCTTTCCTCGCCATCGAACATCTGAACCGGCTGGCTCGGCATGATCGTGGAAATGGCGTGCTTGTAGACGAGCTGGGAATGGCCGTCTCGACGCAGCAGAACACAGAAATTGTCGAACGAAGTGACCACCCCGGTCAGCTTCACGCCGTTGATGAGAAAGATGGTGAGTGGGTTTTTGCTTTTGCGAACTGAGTTCAGGAACAGGTCCTGAAGATTTTGCGATCGTTCCGCCATTGTTCTTGTCTTTCGCCGATCCCCTTCGGTTTGCAGGCCAATGCGCCAAATTACCCGGCACGTGTCAAGCGCGCAAACACCATCTTGCCATCAATACGACAAGCAGAACGAGATATATTGATGTTCATTCCACCTGTGCGGTTATCAGGCTGGACTTTTTTCCGCAACGTCAAAAAAGGCTTGCCGCAAGGAAAGTGTTATCGAGCCCGGATGGCCGTTGGCGACGGGAGCACCGTCGATCGCCACGATCGGCATGGCGATTGTGGTGGCGGAGCTGATGAAAACCTCGCGCGCGGCTTTGGCTTCGGCGACCGAAAAGCCCCGCTCCTCGATTTTCAGGCCGAGCTTGGCGGCCACTTCGAACAGCGTGGTACGGGTGATGCCGCGCAGGATGCCGTGCTCGGCCGGACGCGTGACCAGCACGCCATCCCTGGTGATGATCCAGGCGTTCGACGATCCACCTTCCTTGACGGTGCCGTCGGCATCGACGAACCAGGCTTCCTGGGCGCCGGCTTCCTTGGCCTTCTGCTTGGCGAGCACATTTGGCAACAGGCCGACCGACTTGATATCAACCCGATCCCAACGGTTCTCCGGCACGGTGATAACCTTGATTCCGCTTTCGGCTCTCTCCGCGGCAGCAGCGGGGTCGGCTTTCCTGGCGGTCACCACCAGCGACGGTTTCGTGCCCGCCGGAAAAACAAAGTCACGGCTGGCGACGCCACGCGTCACCTGAAGATAGACCAGGCCATCGGTGACATGGTTGCGGCGGACCACCTCGCGCATGATGATCGGCAACACGCCCCGCGTGACCGGCCAGTCGATCAACAATTCGGTCAGCGAGCGGTTCAGCCGTCCGAGATGGCGAGGCATATCGACGATGAAGCCGCGCGCCACCTCGCAGACCTCGTAGACGCCATCGGCGAACTGATAGCCACGGTCCTCGATATGGACGAAAGCGTCGGCGTGAGCGACATAGCGCCCGTTCACATAGGCAATGCGCGGCATGGGGCACCCCTGGAGAAGTCAGCGCATGACCCCGAAAATCGAAATCGATTTTCGGGGTCATGCGCAAAAATCAAAATGCTACAGCGTCCTTTGAGCGCCCCAAAGACCCGCGGCGCTGCAGCGCTTTCTTATGCGATTCCGCCGGCGCCGTAACCGATAATTGCGTAGGCCAGGATGGATTGGCTATCAGACGCCCAGCGACTTCAGCTTGCGGTGAAGCGCCGAGCGCTCCATGCCGATGAACTCGGCCGTCTTCGAGATGTTGCCGCCAAAACGGTTGATCTGGGCGATCAGATAGTCCTTCTCGAACTGTTCGCGCGCTTCACGCAACGGTAGCGCCATGATGTGCTGATCGGACTGGTTGGGCGTGCGCGGCATGACATCGCCGATCTCGGCAGGCAAGAGATCGGCGGTGATCGGTGCATCGATATCGTCGCCGCGCGCCAGGATCATCAACCGCTCGACGTTGTTGCGCAACTGGCGGACGTTGCCTGGCCAGTTGTGCGCCTGCAGCACCGCCAACGCGTCGTCGCCGATGCGCCGCGGCCGGATGCCGGCCTGGCGGGCGATCTGCTTCATGAAATTGTCGACAAGATAGGGGATGTCCTCCCGCCGCTCGGCCAATCCCGGCACCATGACCGGAACCACCGCCAGACGGTGATAGAGATCCTCCCGGAAACGACCGTCGGCGATCATGGCCTCCAGATTCTGCGAGGTCGATGAGATGATTCGAACATCGACCTTGACCCGTTTGGTGCCCCCTACCCGCTCGAACTGCTGTTCGACCAGCACGCGCAGGATCTTGTTTTGGGTTTCGCGCGGCATGTCGGCCACTTCGTCGATGTAGAGAATGCCGCGATGGGCTTCCTCAAGCGCACCGACCTTGCGTTCGACACCGTTTGATTCGGTGCCGAACAGCTCGACCTCCATGCGTTCGGGCGTGATGTTGGCAGCGCTCAGCGTGACAAATGGTGCGCTCTTGCGCGCCGACAGCGTGTGGATGGCGCGAGCCGCGAGTTCCTTGCCCGACCCGGACGGGCCGATGATCATGACGCGGCTGTTGGTCGGCGCAACGCGCTCGATGGTCTGGCGCAACTGGCTCATCGCCGACGACATGCCGATCAGGTCGAAGGTTTCGCCGCTGCGCAGCTTGAGATCAGAAACCTCGCGTCTCAGTTTCGAGGTTTCAATCGCACGTTCGGCGATGAGGATCAGCCTGTCGGCCTTGAACGGTTTCTCGATGAAGTCATAGGCGCCGCGGCGGATGGCCGAGACCGCCGTCTCGATGTTGCCGTGGCCCGAGATCATCACCACAGGCAGGCTCGGGTGCATCGTCTTGATCTCGTCCAGCAGCGCCAGTCCGTCCAGGCGTGAGCCTTGCAGCCAGATGTCTAGGAAAATCAGCCTCGGCGCGCGGTCGGCGACCGCCGCCAGCGCGCTGTCGGCATCGAATGCCGTGCGGGTTTCGTGACCTTCGTCGCTTAGGATACCGGCGACAAGTTCACGGATGTCTTCCTCGTCATCGACGATGAGAATGTCAGACGCCATTACCGACCTTTTCAGTTTCTCTTTCGTTTTCCGTCCTGCCTTCGCCGCGCGACGGCACGGTGGCGGCGAGCGGCAGAATGATGCTGATCATCGCGCCTCGCCCGTCGTGGAAATCCGCCGGCGCGTCATGCAGTTCGAGCCGGCCGCCATGGTCCTCCACTATCTTCTTGACGATAGCGAGGCCGAGCCCCGTGCCTTTCTCGCGTGTCGTCATGTAAGGCTCGAGCAATCGCTGGCGATTCTCGCGCGGCAAGCCCTTGCCGTTGTCGATGACGTCGATGCGAATCGCACCATTCTGGCGCCCGGCTTGAATCCGAATTATGCCGTGCGAGCGGTCCTTTTGATCAAGTCCGTCAATCGCCTCGGCTGCATTCTTGATAACATTGCCAAAAGCCTGCGCCATCAGGCGGCTGTCGAAGGTGCCTTTGAGCGGTTCGTTGCCGAACACGCGCTCGAAGGTGATATCGGCGCGGCTCACTTCGACGAGGAATGAGGCTTCGCGCAACGATTCGCGCAAATCGAGGGCCTTCATTTCGGGCTTGGGCATGCGTGCGAAAGCGGAGAACTCGTCGACCATCCGGCCGATGTCCTCCACTTGCCTGATGATCGTATCGGTGCACTGATCGAAAACCTCGCGGTCCTCGGTGATGACCTTGCCGTAGCGGCGCTTGATGCGCTCGGCGGAAAGCTGGATCGGTGTCAGCGGGTTCTTGATCTCGTGGGCGATGCGCCGCGCCACATCCGCCCAGGCCGAGGAACGCTGCGCCTGGACCAGATCGGTGATGTCATCGACCGTCACGACATAGGATTTCTCCTCGGAACCGTCGTCGCCGGCCTCGACCGTAATTTGCACGTTGAACGTGCGCTCCGTACCGGCGCGATAGAAAGTCACCTGCTCGCGGTGGACAGGCTTGCCGGACTTGCGGCCGATCTCGAAGACGCGGCCGACATGGGGCAGCACGGCGGAGAGGTTTTGCCCGAGTGCGGCGGTGGCGGATATGGCCAGCATCGTTTCGGCCGACCGGTTGACGATGGTGACGATGCCATATGGATCGACGCCGATGACGCCGGCGGTGACACCAGCAAGCACGGCCTCCGAAAAGCGCCGCCGCTCGTCGATCAAGTCCTTGGCGGACAGTATCTCGTTACGCTGCGATTTCAGTTCCAGCAGCATCTTGTTGAAGGTATCGCCGAGCGATGCGACGTCCCCGTCGGAGGGCCGAACCGGAACCGCAACATCGAGATTGCCGGTCGCGACCTCGTCGGCCGCGCCGATGAGCTGGCGGATCGGCCGCACCAGGCGGTCTGCCACGGCAATGCCGGTCCAGATGGCGGACAGAATGATGATCAGCGTCAGCGACAGGTAGGGAAGTGCGAAGGCCACCTGCGAGGTACGGCGATTGTCTTCCAGACCGCGATATTCGTCGGTGTTGGATCTGACAATCTGCCGCGCCTTGATCACCTCGGGATCGACGAGCCGGATAGTGTAGAGATAGAGCCCTTCGATCTCGCGCAGCTTGACAATGGCGCCCATGATGTTGCGCGTCTTCGGCTCGATCAGCACCGGCCTGCCGCCGGCGGCACTGGCCATGGCGCCTTCCGGCGGCTCCGGCATGGCAAAATCGGCGTCGGTCTTGGCGCTCATGACGAATGAACCGTCGGGCCTGACCAGGGCGGCATGGGCCAGCGAGCGGCCGACGGCTTCCTTGTTCATGAGATCGAGGAAGCCGGTTCGATCGAGGCCGTAGAGCGTACGGGAGGCGTCGAGATCGTAAGCCATCGACAGGGTCGTTCCCTGGAGATTGCGGGCGTTCTCCTGCACGTAGGCGTCGGCGATCGACAGCGACGAATTGACGATTGTCTTGGTGCGGATCTCGAACCAGCGATCAAGGCCGATGTCGAGCGTGATCGAGGCGATGATCGCCACCATGATGGCGGGAATCGCGGCGACCAGCGCGAACATCGCCACGATCCGTACATGCAGCCGCGACGCCGCCTTGCCGCGCCGGCGCGCCATCACGATACGATGCACTTCGCGGCCGACCAGCGCGATCAGAAACAGGATGAACGCCGCATTGAGGGCGATAAGCGCCAGCGTTGTCCTCTCGTCCGGCGTGATCGGCGTGGCGCCGACGAGGATGGCGAAGGAGATCGCCGCCGTAACCAGCGCACCGACAATTGCCACCACGCCCGGCAGCGCAAGCAGCCGACGCCCGTCCCGTGTGCCAGGTTCGCTGAAAAGCGTTTTGCTCGGTGTCGGTGCCTGTGAAGCCATGTCGCCGTCTAGAGCCAGTGAATGCGTCGGATGTATGCAACGCATTGTGGCGATTATGCAACAAGTGTGACCTGGACGGAACTGTTTCGGTGATCGATCCCCCGAAAAGGCCTCGCTCTGTCGCACCAGCCCAAAAATCGGAATCGATTTTCGCAAAGCACGATGCGACACTTAAAGTGCTAGAGCGAACTTTCTACGTCCGAGCGGATGTCGCTTTAAGCCTGCCTGCTCGATTTGTAGACGTTGACGCCGAGTTCGCGAATTTTCTTGCGCAGCGTGTTGCGGTTGAGCCCAAGGAGCTCCGCAGCCTTGATCTGGTTGCCGCGGGTTGCCGTCATCGAGGCCAGGACCAGCGGATATTCGACCTCGGAGAGAATACGCTGATAGAGGCCGGCGGGCGGCAAATCGCCGGCGAACGAAGCAAAATAGCGCTGCAGGAAATGTTCCACCGCCTGGCCGATGGACAGATCGTCGGGAATGAGGTTGCCGCCACCGGGAACGACCGGCCTCTCGCCGGTCTTCAGTTCCGCCTCGATCACTTCGGCGGAAATCTCATCCTGCGAATAGAGCGCGGCCAGCCTGCGGACAAGATTTTCGAGCTCGCGCACGTTGCCTGGCCACGGATAGCGCTTCATCAGTTCGATGCCGCCTGCGGAAATGCGCTTGGTCTGCAGGCCTTCGCTGGCGCCGAGCTTGAAGAAGTGCCGGACGAGATCCGGAACGTCCTCAGACCGCTCGCGCAGCGCCGGCAGCCTTAGCGGCACGACATTCAGGCGATAGAACAGATCCTCGCGGAAAAGCCCCTGATTGATCAGCGTGCGCAGATCCTTGTTGGTGGCGGCGACGATGCGCACATCGGTCTTGATCGGCGTACGGCCGCCGACGGTGGTGTATTCGCCCTGCTGCAGGACACGCAGCAGGCGCGTCTGCGCTTCCATCGGCATGTCGCCGATCTCGTCGAGGAAGAGCGTGCCGCCTTCGGCCTGCTCGAAACGGCCGGTGGAGCGGTTCTGCGCACCGGTGAAGGCGCCTTTCTCATGCCCGAACAGTTCCGATTCGATCAGGTCGCGCGGGATCGCCGCCATGTTGATCGCGACGAAGGGGCCACCGCGGCGGCGGCCATATTCGTGCAGCGCGCGCGCCACCAGTTCCTTGCCGGTGCCCGATTCGCCTGAAATCATCACCGTTAGGTCGGTCTGCATCATACGCGCCAGCATGCGGTAGATATCCTGCATGGCGGCCGAGCGGCCGACCAGCGGCATCGTTTCCGGCGGCTCGTCGGCCCGCGCATCGATCTTCGGCCGTCGGGGCTCGGAAAGCGCCCGGTTGACGATGTTGAGAAGCTCGGTCAGGTCGAACGGTTTCGGCAGATATTCGTAGGCGCCGGTTTCGGAGGCACGAATCGCGGTCATGAACGTGTTCTGGGCGCTCATGACGATGACGGGAAGTTCCGGTCGCGCCTTCTTGATGCGCGGCAGCATGTCGAAAGCGTTCTCGTCCGGCATGACCACGTCGGTGATGACGAGATCGCCCTCGCCGGCCGCCACCCAGCGCCATAGCGTCGAGGCGTTGGACGTCACGCGCACCTCGTGGCCGACGCGCGAAAGCGCCTGATTGAGGACCGTGCGGATCGCCGCATCGTCGTCGGCGACGAGAATATTGCCGCGAACCGTCATTTGCGGTCTCCTTCGCCATCATCGTCTGTGCCGAACGGCGTTTCTTTCCAGGCTGGCATCAGGATGCGGAAGGTGGTTGCGCGCGGCGTTGAATCGCATTCGATGATGCCGCCATGCTCGCCGACGATTTTCGCGACCAGCGCCAGACCAAGCCCCGACCCGTTCGGCTTGGTGGTGATGAAGGGATCGAACAGGATCGGCAGGATATCTTCGGAGACGCCAGAACCGTTGTCGCGCACGCAAAATTCCAGCGGCAGCGACACGCGGCCCTGCGTTCCCGGAACGGAAACACGGATGCCCGGCCGGAACGCGGTCGACAGAGTGATCTCGCCTTGCGGGTCGCCGCCAATGGCCTCGGCCGCATTCTTGACCAGGTTGAGGAACACCTGGATGAGCTGGTCGCGGTTGGCGAAAACCGGAGGCAATGATGGATCATAATCCTCCAGTATCTTGATCCGCTTGGCAAAACCGTTCTTGGCAATCGCCTTCACATGGTCGAGCACGACATGGATGTTGACCGGATAGCGGTCGATGGGCCGCTCGTCGGAAAACACCTCCATGCGGTCGACCAGCGAGACGATGCGGTCGGTCTCGTCAGTGATCAGCCGGGTCAGGGCGCGATCTTCGTCGGAAGCGGAGAGTTCGAGCAGTTGGGCAGCACCCCGGATGCCGGATAGCGGGTTCTTGATCTCGTGGGCAAGCATCGCAGCAAGGCCGGTCACCGAACGTGCTGCACCGCGATGCGTCATCTGACGATCGATCTTGTCGGCCATCGATCGTTCCTGGAACATCACCACGACGGAGCCCGGGAATTCCGACACCGGCGCTACATAGAGGTCAACGACCTTCTCGATGCCGAGGCGCGGCGACGATACGTCGACCCGGTATTCGTTGACGGGTGCCCGGCGCTCGCGCACCTGGTCGACAAGCGTCAGCAGTGGGCTGCCGAAGGGAATGAGCTTGGGTAATGTGTTGCGGGCGAGCATGGTCGCGCTCGAGCGGAAGAAATCTTCGGCATCGGCATTGGCGAAGGTGATGACCCCTTCAGCATCGACCATGATCACCGGGCGGCGGATGGTGTTGAGTACGATGTGGGCGGCGTCCGCCATATCCATGCTCTGGGCAACGGTGGCATTCATGCTGCGCTCCGCAGGTTCATCGCCTCGGCAGCGCGTGAAAACACCTCGCGCAACGCGGCAACGACGCGGACGGGCTCGAAGGAGGTGAGGATGGCCTTTCGCCGCTCATCGACGACGCCAACGGCGTGGCGGTCGAGATACCAGCCAAGATGCTTTCGCGCCTGGCGCAGGCCGCTTTCGATGCCGTAGAGCGTTAGCATGTCCTCGTAGTGGGCAACGACGTAGTCGGCCAGCGCTTGCGGACTTTCGGGCACATCAGGCGCCGCCTCTTTTGCCGCGGCTGCCGCGATGCTGCCTGCCATCCAGGGTGCGCCGTAGTGCGCGCGGCCGATCATCACAGCGTCGGCGCCCGACTCGTCGAGGATCATTGCTGCCTCCGCCGGCGAGCCGACATCGCCATTGGCTACGACCGGGATCGACACGGCCTGCTTTATGCGCGCGATGGCGCGCCAGTCCGCCTTGCCCTGATAGAACTGACAACGCGTGCGGCCATGCACGGTCACCATCTTGACGCCCGCCTGCTCGGCGCGGCGCGCCAGCAGCGGCGCGTTGAGCGCGCTTTCGTCCCAGCCGAGGCGCATTTTGACCGTGACCGGCACCTCGACGGCGCCGACCACCGCCTCGATCAACGACAAAGCGTGATCGAGATCGCGCATCAGCGCCGAACCGGCATAGCCGCCCGTCACCTTTTTGGCCGGGCAGCCCATGTTGATGTCGATGATGTCGGCGCCCTCGCCCGCGGCAATACGGGCGCCCTCTGCCATGTGCGCCGCCTCACGGCCGGCAAGCTGGACCATGTGGACAGGCAGCCCGGAATGGTGGATGCGAAGGCCGCAACCGGCCCTGCCCCTGGCAAGCTCGCCGCTCGCCACCATCTCCGACACGACCAATCCGGCGCCATGCGCATAGGCACGCTGCCGGAACGGCTCATCGGTTATGCCCGACATGGGCGCGAGAAAAGCGCGATTGCGGATTTTCACACTACCCACATCCAGCGGCGAAGCCAATTTGGTCAGGTCAAGCATGCACAAAAACCAAGCATTTTTTACTGCTGCACATTCTCTAGCCAGAATGACAGCAATGTGCAACGCGCAATGACGTCACATTAAGGCGCATTTGGGAAAAATGCTGGCCTTCGGCCCATACCACGCCTAAAGTGCCGTGGGTCCTTGGGAAAGGGCGCTTGGCTCTTTGCATCTGCGCATGATCTCTTCCGAAAAGCGATTCCACTTTTCGGGATCATGCGCTAAGCGTCTCGGCATGACAGATGCAAGCGAAAAGCAGGCTTTGGCTGCGGACGACAGGGTTGCCGTGGTTATCGTCGCCGCCGGCCGCGGCGCGCGCGCCGGTCAAGCCGACGGACCGAAGCAATACCAAAAGATCGGTGGCCGTGCCGTCATCGCGCGCACATTGGATATGTTTTTGGCGCATCCGAGAATCGGTCCTGTCGTCGTCGCCATCCACGCCGACGATAGCGCGCTTTTTCGCAGCGCCGCCGGAGCCAACGCCGATCGGGTCGTCACGGTGACCGGTGGCGCGTCCAGGCAGGACTCCGTTCGGCTCGGGCTGCTGGCGCTGAGAGGCCATGCACCGAGCCAGGTTCTGGTCCATGATGCCGTTCGCCCGTTCGTCGACGCGGAATTGATAGACCGTACGATCGCCGCTATCGGCGAGCGCCAGGGAGCGCTGCCTGCCTTACCCGTCGCCGACACGCTGAAACGTGAGTCGGCCGCCGGCATGATCGGCGAGACGGTTTCCAGGAACGGGCTTCATGCCGCCCAGACGCCGCAAGGCTTTCCGTTCTGGCCGATCCTCGCCGCCCACGAAAAGGCCCATCACTTGGGCAAGGCGGACTTTACCGACGATGCCGCGATTGCCGAATGGGCGCATATTCCGGTGAAAATCATTCCGGGCTCGCCGGACAATGTCAAGCTCACCTGGGCAAGGGATATTTCGATGGCGGATCAGCGGCTTTCCGGTGAGCGGCCGCGTTTTCCGGACATCCGCACCGGCAATGGCTACGACGTCCATGCCTTCGAGCCCGGAGACCACGTCGTCCTGTGCGGCGTCTCCATCCCGCACGACAAGAAACTGGCCGGCCATTCGGACGCCGATGTCGGCCTCCACGCCTTGACCGACGCACTGCTCGCCACCTGCGGCGCCGGTGACATCGGCACGCATTTCCCGCCGTCGGATCCGCGGTGGAAAGGCGTGGCCTCGCGGATCTTCGTCGAACATGCGGCAAGACTGGTGCGTGCGCGCGGCGGGCGCATCGCCAATGCCGACATCACGCTGATCTGCGAGGCGCCGCGGGTCGGCCCACATCGCCAAGCAATGACCGAAACCCTTTCGGAAATGCTGGCAATTTCCCCAGACCGTGTCTCGATCAAGGCGACAACCAACGAAAAGCTCGGCTTTATCGGACGCGAGGAAGGCATAGCGGCTATCGCGACCGCCAGCGTCGTGTTTCCAGGGGATGTCCCCGAATGAGCAACAGCGATATCGCAGATGCCCTGCTTCAGGCCTGCCGACAGCGTGGCATCATGCTGGCGACGGCCGAAAGCTGCACCGGCGGCATGATCATCGCCGCCCTGACCGACATCGCCGGCTCTTCCACGGTGGTCGACCGGGGTTTCATCACCTATTCCAACGAGGCCAAGACTGAGATGCTCGGCGTTTCCGCCGCCACGCTTGAGACGCACGGCGCGGTCTCGCGGGAAACTGCGGTCGAGATGGCGGCCGGCGCGTTGGCCCATTCGCGCGCCGGACTCACCCTTGCCGTTACCGGCATCGCCGGTCCGGGCGGCGGCTCGGCGGAAAAGCCTGTCGGCCTGGTCTGGTTCGGTGTCGCCTTGACTGGCCGGCCGGTCGTCAGCGAATGTCATTTGTTCGCCGACAAAGGCCGCAATTTCATCCGCCGGGAGACGGTCAGGCATGCGCTTGAACTGGGCTTGCGCGCACTCGCCGCGGATCAGGCTGCCGGCGCTGCGCCATAGATGACATCAGCGCGCTTCTCGAACGCCTCGGAAAACATGCGGAAGGCGCGATCGAACATCGCTCCCATCACCGCACCCAGAATACGGCTCTTGAATTCGTAGTCGATGAAGAAGCAGACATTGCAACCGCCGGCGGCCGGCTCGAAACGCCAGGCATTGCTCAGATATTTGAACGGACCGTCGATGTATTTGACGTCGATGGCGTTCTCGTCGGGCTTTAGCAGTACCTGCGTGGTGAAAGTCTCGCGGATCGCCTTGTAGCCAATGCTCATGTCGGCGATGAGCAGGGTGCGTCCGTCGCGTTCCTTGCGCGAGCGAACGGTCAGCGCCTCGCAAAGCGGCAGGAATTGCGGATAGGATTCGACATCGGCGACCAGAGCGAACATCTGTTCCGGCGTATGCGCAACGCGGCGATGGGCTTCGAATTGTGGCATGAAACCAGTGTGTTAGGCGGACTTCCTGAGAAACGCTTCCCGCGCCGCGCGCAGCTTGGCGAAATCGTCGCCGGCGTGATGCGACGAACGCGTCAGCGGGCTGGATGCCACCAGCAGGAAGCCCTTGGTCTTGCCGATCGTCTCGAAGGACTTGAATTCCTCCGGTGTGACGAAACGGATCACCGGATGGTGCTTTTTCGATGGCTGCAGATACTGACCGATGGTCATGAAGTCGACATTGGCCGAACGCAGATCGTCCATCAATTGCAGGATCTCGTTCCGCTCCTCGCCCAGGCCAACCATGATGCCGGATTTGGTGAAGATCGACGGATCGAGTTCCTTGACCCGCTGCAGGAGCCTGATCGAATGGAAATAGCGGGCGCCAGGCCGGACCGTCAAATAGTTCGACGGCACGGTCTCCAGATTGTGGTTGAACACATCCGGCTTTGCCGCCACCACGATCTCCAGCGCGCCCTCCTTGCGCAGGAAGTCGGGCGTCAGGATTTCGATCGTCGTCGAAGGCGTTGCCGCCCTGATGGCGCGGATGACCTCGGCAAAGTGCTGAGCTCCGCCATCGGCGAGATCATCGCGGTCGACCGAGGTGATGACGACATGGGTCAGACCCATTTGCTTGACGGCATGGGCGATGCGCGCCGGTTCATCGGGATCAAGCGCGGTCGGAATGCCGGTGGCGACGTTGCAGAAGGCACAGGCACGCGTGCAGATCTCACCCATGATCATGAAGGTGGCGTGCTTCTTTTCCCAGCACTCACCGATATTGGGGCAACCGGCCTCTTCGCACACCGTCACCAGTCGGTGCGACTTCACGATCTCGCGCGTCTCGGCATATCCTTTCGAGATCGGCGCTTTGACGCGGATCCAGTCGGGCTTGCGCAGCACATTCTGGTCAGGCTTGTGCGCCTTTTCAGGATGCCGCAGGCGCGGCGCATTGGCGATCGTGTCGAGGACGGTGACCATCAGAAATCCAGTTCATTCGCGATCGCCTTCCGGCGTTCGCTTTCATAGTCATCTAGGACTTTTCGCTGCAAAGAAAAAGGCCGCGGCGGCGCATGCCGCCACAGCCGTTTTCGCATGGCAAGAGTTCAGCGACTAACGGCGCACCATGCGTCCTACCCAGATCAGCAGGCAGGCGCCGATGAAACCGGTGATCAGATAGGCGATCCAGCCGGTGCCGAAGGCGCCGATGTTGAGCGCCTGCAGGATGGCATTCAGCACGATCGCGCCGACGATGCCCAGAACGATGTTCATCAAGAGGCCCATGTTGCTTTTCATGAACATCTCGGCAAGCCACCCCGCCAACCCGCCGATGATGATGGCTGCGATCCAGCCCACGCCATTCACGTCCATATGCCCTCTCCTCTGGTGATAAATGCATCCGGAAACGAATTACCTTACAGTTGAGTTCCTTGGCTCTCACCTTTTGAGTCTCACGCGGTCAATTTATCACGCGTTGAGCGCGCGGCCATAGGCGTCGAGCACGCTTTCCTTCATCATTTCCGACAGCGTCGGATGCGGGAAGATCGTATGCATCAGCTCTTCCTCGGTGGTCTCCAGGTTCATCGCCACGACAAAGCCCTGGATCAACTCGGTCACTTCGGCGCCGACCATATGCGCGCCGAGCAACTGCCCGGTCTTCTTGTCGAAGATGGTTTTGACGAAACCCTGATCTTCACCGAGCGCGATGGCTTTGCCGTTGGCGGCGAACTGAAAGCGGCCGACGCGGATGTCCTTGCCCTCGGCCTTGGCTTTGGCTTCGGTCAACCCGACGGAGGCAACCTGCGGGTTGCAATAGGTGCAGCCCGGAATCTTCAGCTTGTCAGTGGCATGCACGCCGGGGAAATTGGCGATCTTTTCCACGCAGACCACGCCTTCATGCTCGGCCTTGTGGGCGAGCATCGGCGGGCCGGCAACGTCGCCGATGGCATAGATGCCGGGCACATTGGTGTTGCCGTAGCCGTCGACGACGACGCAGCCGCGCTCGGTCTTCACGCCGAGCGCTTCGAGGCCGAGATCCTCGATGTTGCCCTGCACGCCAACGGCTGAGATCATCCGGTCGGCGGTGATCTTCTCGACCTTGCCGTCCTTCATCTCGATATGCGCGGTTACCAAGTTTTCACCCTTCTCGACCTTGGTGACCTTGGCCTCGAGGATGATCTTCATGCCTTGCTTCTCAAACTGCTTTTGCGCGAATTTCGAGACCTCGGCGTCCTCGACCGGCATTACCGCCGGCAACAACTCGACCACCGTCACCTCCGCGCCCATCGTACGGTAGAATGAGGCGAACTCGATGCCGATTGCGCCCGAACCCATCACCAGCAGTGATTTCGGCATCTCCTTCGGCACCATCGCTTCAAAATAGGTCCAGATCAGCTTGCCGTCGGGCTCGATGCCGGGCAGCGCCCGCGGCCTGGCGCCGGTCGCCAGGATGATGTGCTTGGCGGTGTAGGTGCCCTCGCCCTTGACGCCCTTGGGGGCCGGCGGCTGCGGCTCCATCGGCTTCTTCGACGATTTCGACACGACGATCTCGCCCGGTTTATCGCCGGAAGCCGCCTTGGACAACTTGGCTTCGCCCCAGATGACGTCGACCTTGTTCTTCTTCATCAGGAAGGCGACGCCGCCGTTCAGCCGCAGCGAGACCTTTCGCGAGCGGTCGACCACGGCAGCGGTATCGACGCTGACCTTGCCGTCGATCTTCAAGCCGTAGTCCTTCAGATGATCCGAATAGTGCATGATCTCGGCCGAACGCAGCAGCGCTTTGGTCGGGATGCAGCCCCAGTTGAGGCAGATGCCGCCGAGATGCTCGCGCTCGACGATCGCCGTCTTGAAGCCGAGTTGGGCGGAACGCACCGCCGTGACGTAGCCGCCGGGGCCGGAGCCGATGATGATGACGTCGTAGTTCTCAGCCACGGATTTCTCCCCGATCCCTAGAGTTCCAGCATGACGCGCACGATTGGCGCTAATGCTTGTCCGATTTTCCGCGTGTTTTCCGCATCAAGATGGACGCCGTCGAGCGGGGTGGTCGTTGCCACCGTGCCGGCATCGAAAAAGCCGCAGCCGGCCTCTTCGGCAAGGGCGGAATATTGCGGCGCCAGCCGCATCGAAGCTTCGTCGCCGCCGGCGAACATTTCCTTGAACTCAGCATTGTCGGTACGGCTGACGGCCGGCGGCGCGACGATCAGGATCTGTGGCGCCGGCCAGTCGAACGGGTAGTCGTGGCCACGCACGATCTCGATCAGGCGCTGCATGCCCTGTTTGGCAGCGACCGGATTGCCGTGGATCCACGGCTTCATGTCGTTGGAGCCGAGCATGATGACAATCAGGTCGATCGGCGCATGTGTCATCAGCACCGTCGGCAGCACTCTAGCGCCGTTACGGTCGGCGCCGGCCAGATGGTCGTCGAAAGCCGTTGTGCGGCCGTTCAAGCCTTCGGCGATGACCTGGATATCGCCTCCCAACGTCGCCTGCAGCACACTCGGCCAGCGGTCCTTGAGCGGGTGGCGATCCAGACTTGCCGCATCATAACCCCAGGTCAGCGAGTCGCCGTAGCAAAGGACTGTTTTCATGCGTTTGCCCCCTCCTGCTGAAATCTGCCCGCGCGCGCCTCACCCGCCAGCGGACCAACAGCCATTGCACATGATCGTTGCGACACCGGAAAGGCTGAAGGCAAAAAGGCTGGTGAAGAATTTCCGCACCGCCTTCTTTCCTTTCTAGACCAGCATGCCCATCGGATTTTCGATCATGCGTTTGAAGGCGACGAGCAGTTCGGCGCCGAGCGCGCCGTCGACGGCGCGGTGATCGGTCGACAGCGTTACCGACATGATTGTCGCGATCTTAATCTCGCCGTTCTTGACCACCGCGCGCTCCTCGCCGGCGCCGACCGCCAGGATCGTCGCATGCGGGGGGTTGATGACGGCGGCAAAGTCCTTGATGCCGAACATGCCGAGATTGGACACCGCCGTGGTGCCGCCTTGATATTCTTCCGGCTTCAGCTTGCGGCTGCGGGCGCGGCTGGCAAGATCCTTCATCTCGTTGGAGATAACCGACAGCGTCTTTTCGTCGGCACGCCGGATGATCGGCGTGATCAGCCCGCCGGGGATCGACACGGCGACGCCGACATCGGCATGCTTGTGCTTGACCATGGCGCTCTCGGTCCATGACGCATTGGCATCCGGCACCGCCATCAGTGCCATTGCCATCGCTTTGATGACCATGTCGTTGACCGACAGCTTGTAGGCCGGCGCCTCACCCTTGTCGGTCTTCTTCACCGGGGCGGCTGCGTTGATCTGCGCGCGCAGTGCCAGAAGCGCGTCAAGCTCGCAATCGAGCGTCAGGTAGAAATGCGGGATGGTGGTGGTGGCCTCGACCAGCCGGCGCGCGATGGTCTTGCGCATGGTGTCGTGCGGGACAAGCTCGTAGGAGCCTTCGGCAAACAGTTTTAGCACTTGGTCGTCCGACATTGGCTTTGGCGCGACAGCCGGAGCCGGGGCGCCGGCAGGTGCCGCTTTCGCGGCCGGTGCCGCCTTGACGCCGCTGGAAATCGCTGCGTCGACATCGGCCTTGACCACGCGGCCATGCGGGCCGGAGCCGGTCACCGCGGAGACATCGACACCGGCTTCCCTGGCGATGCGACGGGCAAGCGGCGAGGCGAAGGTGCGCTCGCTTGCATGGCCGTTGGCGACCGGAGCCGCTTCCGCCTTGGGCGCAGGTGCGGCGGTAGGTTGCGGCTTCGGCGCTTCGGGCTTTGGTGTTTCGGCTTTGGGGGCATCCGCTTTCGGAGCCTCGGCCTTCGCCGGCGCAGCGCCGTCACCGCTCTTGGCGGCAGCCGCCGCATCCTCGCCTTCGGCCGCGAGCACGGCGATCAGCGCGTTGACCTTGACGCCTTCGGTGCCTGCCGGAACGACCAGCTTGGCCACCGTGCCTTCGTCGACCGCTTCGACTTCCATCGTCGCCTTGTCGGTCTCGATCTCGGCGATCACGTCGCCTGGCGAAACCTTGTCGCCCTCCTTGACCAGCCACTTGGCAAGATTGCCCTCTTCCATCGTGGGCGACAGGGCCGGCATGGTGATGTTGATCGGCATGTTTTCCTCCCGCCCTGCTCAGCGATATGTGACGGCTTTGACTGCCTCGACGACCTCGCCGACATTGGGCAGCGCCAGCTTTTCGAGGTTCGCCGCATAGGGCATTGGCACGTCCTTGCCGGCAATGGTGATGACCGGTGCGTCGAGGAAATCGAAGGCGCGCTGCGACACCTGGTTGGCGATATGGTCGCCGACCGAGTTCTGCGGAAACCCTTCTTCCACCACCACCAGCCGGTTGGTCTTCCTGACCGAGGCGATGATGGTGTCGAAATCGAGCGGACGGATGGTCCTGAGGTCGATGATCTCGGCATCGACGCCCATGCCGCGCAATTCGGCCTCGGCCTTGATCGCATAGGTCATGCCGATGCCGAAGGAGACGATGGTGACATCCTTGCCCGTTTTGTGGATGCGCGCCTTGCCGATCGGCAGCACGAAATCGTCCATCTTCGGCACGTCGAAGGATTGGCCGTAAAGGATTTCGTTCTCGAGGAAGATGGTCGGGTTCGGGTCACGGATGGCGGCCTTCAGCAACCCCTTGGCGTCGGCGGCGGTGTAGGGCATCACCACTTTCAGGCCGGGAATGTGGCTGTACCAGGCGGCATAGCACTGCGAATGCTGGGCGGCGACACGGGCGGCCGCGCCGTTCGGCCCGCGAAAGACGATGGGCGCGCCCATCTGGCCGCCGGACATATAGAGCGTCTTGGCGGCGGAGTTGATGATCTGGTCGATCGCCTGCATGGCGAAGTTGAAGGTCATGAACTCGACGATCGGTTTCAGGCCGGCCATCGCCGCGCCGACGCCGACGCCGGCAAACCCGTGCTCGGTGATGGGCGTGTCGACGACGCGCCGCGGCCCGAATTCCTGCAGCAGCCCTTGCGTGATCTTGTAAGCGCCCTGGTACTCGGCGACCTCCTCGCCCATCACGAAGACGTCGCCGTCTCGACGCATCTCCTCGGCCATCGCGTCACGCAGCGCCTCGCGCACAGTGGTCGAGACCATTGCCGTCCCGGCCGGGATGTCGGGATCGGCGGCTGCCTTCATGGCGGGGGCAGCGGGAACGGACGCCTTCGCCTCGCCGGCATCCTGCGGCGCGGACTTCGAGCCTTCCTCGGCTGCGTCGGTGCGCTGCCCGCTGTCGGAAATCGCATCCTGGGTGGAAGCCGGTGCTGCCTTGGCCTCCTTGCCGATATCGGCGGCGCTCTCGCCGTCCTGCAGCAGCACCGCGATCGGCGTGTTGACCTTCACGCCTTCGGTGCCCTCGGCAACCAGGATCTTGCCGAGCGTGCCTTCGTCGACCGCTTCGACTTCCATCGTCGCCTTGTCGGTCTCGATCTCGGCGATGACGTCACCGGCGGCGACCTTGTCGCCCTCGTTCTTCAACCATTTGGAAACATTGCCTTCTTCCATGGTCGGCGAGAGTGCGGGCATGAGAATTTCGATCGGCATGTCCTTGCCCTCCCGTTACAATACGATGTCGGTCCAGAGCTCGGACGGATCCGGCTCTGCGTCGTTCTGGGCAAATTCGGCGGCGTCGGCGACAATGTCGCGAACCTCCTTGTCGACGGTTTTGAGCTCGTCCTCGTCGGCCCACTTCTTGTCGAGCAGGCGCGCTTTCACCTGCTCGATCGGGTCACGCTCGGAGCGCATCTTCTGCACTTCTTCCTTGGAGCGATATTTTGCCGGATCGGACATCGAGTGGCCGCGGTAGCGGTAGGTCTGCATTTCGAGGATCAGTGGCCCCTTGCCGTCACGGCACCATTCGGTTGCGAGATCGCCGGCTGCCTTGACCGCGCGGACGTCCATGCCATCGACTTGGATACCGGGGATCTTGAAGGAGGCGCCGCGCTGCGAAAAATCCGTCTCGGCCGACGAACGCGATACCGAGGTGCCCATGGCATAGCGGTTGTTCTCGATGATGTAGATCACCGGCAGCTTCCACAGCGAGGCCATGTTGAAGCTTTCATAGACCTGGCCCTGATTGGCGGCGCCGTCGCCGAAATAGGTCAGCGTCACATTGTTGTTGCCGCGATAGCGATTGGCGAAGGCGAGGCCGGTGCCGAGCGAAACCTGCGCGCCGACAATGCCGTGGCCGCCGTAAAAATGCTTCTCCTTGGAGAACATGTGCATGGAGCCGCCCTTGCCCCTGGACAAGCCGCCGCGGCGCCCGGTCAACTCGGCCATCACGCCGCGCGGCGACAGTTCCATCGCCAGCATGTGACCATGGTCGCGGTAGGCGGTGATCATCTGGTCGCCATCGACCAGCGCCATCTTCATGCCGGTGACAACTGCTTCCTGGCCGATATAGAGATGGCAGAAGCCGCCGATGAAGCCCATGCCGTAGAGCTGGCCGGCCTTTTCCTCGAAGCGGCGGATAAGCAGCATGCGCCGATAGGCGTCAAGCTCCTCGTCTTTGGTGAAGTCGACAGGTTTGGGGGCCGAAAGCCCCGCCGATTTGCCGTCGGGTCTGGATTTGGATTTGGCAGGCGCTTTTCTGGCGGCGGTGGCCATGCATCACTCCCTGTTGGCGTCTCTTGCGGACACTGAGGGAGATCAGTTCTCCCCACCGATTTGGGGAGGCTAACACGCGGGAAAGCGTTTCGCCATGCTGAAAAATGCATGGCTGACATGCATCTAAGCGATTAGAATCATTGAAAATATCGTCGATTAACTTGAATTTGGTTATCTTGCCGTGGCTGGCAACATGATGGTGATTTCGTCGGCATGGGACATATTGAGCGCCTTGCGCGCCTGTTCGTCGAGCATGTCCTTCTCCAGCGTGCCCTGATGCATCAGCTGAACGCGCCGCTGCAGGTCGACCCGGCGCGCCTTGACGGCATCGAGCTTACTTTGCAGATCGACGGCTTCGGCTTCCAACCGATACTTGGAATAGATGCCGAATTCGCCGTGATAGGCGTGGAAGCCGAAATAGGCCAGGAATGCCACGCAGAGCGAGGGAATGATCAGCCGACCGGTATTTCTCTGCTTGTGCTGACGTGTCCACATGATCCAAATCCCTTAGAGCGCCCGGCGTCCTCCTGGACGCGCAAAGGACGCTCTAACACTCTGCGACCTAGCCCTTTCTCCCCGATTGTGCTTAATGGACGGTTACGGATGACCGGATTTGGCGGTGTTGAAACAAAAAGGGCGAGGAATGCCCCCGCCCTTTTTAATCCGGATATTTTCTGTGGGCTCAGCCTTTCACGATCGACTTACCGGCGTAGAGCGCCTGCTTGCCGAGCTCTTCCTCAATGCGGATGAGCTGGTTGTACTTGGCCATGCGATCCGAGCGCGACAATGACCCTGTCTTGATCTGCCCGCAATTGGTGGCGACGGCAAGATCGGCGATGGTCGAATCTTCGGTTTCGCCCGAGCGGTGCGACATTACCGCGGTGTAGCCGGCCTTGTGCGCGGTTTCGACGGCGTCGAGCGTTTCGGTCAATGAGCCGATCTGGTTGACCTTGACCAGGATAGAATTGGCGACGCCCATGTGGATGCCGTCGCGCAGCCGCGCCGTATTGGTGACGAACAGATCGTCGCCGACCAGCTGGGTCTTCTTGCCGATGAGGTCGGTCAGCATTTTCCAGCCGTCCCAGTCGTCCTCGGCCAGCCCGTCCTCGATCGTGATGATCGGATAATCCGCCGCAAGCTTGGCCAGATATTTGGCCTGGGTCTTCGGATCGCGGGTCTTCTTCTCGCCTTCATAGACGTAGTTGCCGTCCTTGAAGAATTCGGTCGCGGCGCAATCGAGGCCGAGCGCAACCTCTTCGCCCGGCTTGAAGCCAGCCTTCTCGATCGATTCCATGATGAAATCGAGCGCGGCGGGCGCGCTTTTCAAGTTAGGGGCGAAGCCGCCCTCGTCGCCGACATTGGTGTTGTGGCCGGCGTCCTTCAGCCGCTTCCTCAACGTATGGAAGATTTCCGAGCCCCAGCGCACCCCGTCACGCAGCGTCGGCGCACCGATCGGCAGGATCATGAATTCCTGGAAGTCGATAGGGTTGTCGGCATGGGCACCACCGTTGATGATGTTCATCATCGGCACCGGAAGCACATGCGCCTTGGTGCCACCGACATAGCGGTAGAGCGGCAGGCCGGCCGCTTCCGCCGCAGCCTTGGCCACAGCCAACGACACGCCGAGGATGGCGTTGGCGCCGAGCCGGCTCTTGTTGGGCGTGCCGTCGAGTTCGATCATGGTCTGGTCGATGTGGATCTGGTTTTCGGCTTCCATACCGCCGATCGCCTCGAACAGCTCGCCATTGACGGCCTCTACCGCCCGCAGGACGCCCTTGCCGAGGTAGCGGGCGCCGCCGTCGCGCAGTTCGACCGCCTCATGCGCGCCGGTCGAGGCGCCGGAGGGCACCGCAGCGCGGCCCATCGAGCCGTCTTCGAGCACGACGTCGACCTCGACGGTCGGGTTTCCGCGGCTGTCCAGGATTTCACGCCCGACAATGTCGATGATGGCAGTCATTGCGATGTCCCCGATTGATCTGACGAAGCGTCGGGCACGTCTTAGCCAAAGTGCTGCAAAACGCAATCGGGGCGTCCGCAAATATTGCCGCCACCTCCGCCACATCGATTCACGAAGCACAAATTGCTGTCATCATAAGTCATGTCAGTCATAAGTCTTGGCGGCATGCGGCTTTCTGGTTTATGCTCGCGCTGCGCGGGGCGAAACAGGAGGAGTTTCGCCATGTCTCAGTTGAGCGGTATTGTGAGTTTGTTCCTGATCGCGGCGGCGTTTTTGACGTCGTGTGACACTCAGCAGCCTCAACAGGGCGCGGTAGAGTTGTCGACCCTTGCGGCGGAGTAGATATCCTGCAAAAAGGCCCCCGGTTCACAAACCGGGGGCCTTTTTGATTCCGGCAGAGCAAGATCAGTGCCAGTAAGGCTCGACCTTGTAGTAGCTGTATGAAGCATCACGCGCCGCCTCGCCGTCGACGCCCGTCAGTTCATCGATCGAATAGGCGGGAGCAGCCTGCAGTTGCTCCTTCGTGAACGGCACGACGTAGCCGCCCTCGTTCTCGTCGTAGTCGAGGCTCGCCCACGGAATGGCGTGGTACTTCTCGCCGATACCGAGAAATCCGCCAAAGCCGATCACGGCAAACATGATGCCATTCGACAGTTTGTCGAGCATGACATCCTCGATGTCGCCGATGTGCGTGCCTTCCGTGTTGTAGACGGATGTGCCGATGACCCGCGAGGCAGCGATGGCTTCAGTGTGTCCTGTCTGGGTTGTCATTTGTGTACTCCTCGTTGTCGTTGACGCTATGCCTGACAATGAGGGGCGCGGATGAAGGTTCCAGACTTTTCGACGCTAATCGATCATTCAGCGAGGATGAAGGTGACCTTCATGTTGACGCGGTAGGCGGAGATCTTGCCGTCCTCGACGACGACCTTCTGGTCCTGGATCCAGGCGCCTTCGACGTTCTTCAATGTCTTTGCGGCGCGGGCAATCCCCTGTTCGATGGCGTCCTGAAAGCTGTTATTCGACGATGATGTGATTTCGGTGACGCGGGCGACGGACATGGCTTCCTCCTCCAAGGCACTCGGTTGCCTGGGCAGCGTACAACCGGCGCCTGTTGATCACAAGTTTCGGGGTCGGAATTAGGGCTGGACCGCTGAACTTGCTCAGCCCTTGGCGACGCGATCGAATGCCATCAGCCTTTCAAGCAGCGCCCGAAGGTCCTTCAGCGGCACCATATTGGGGCCATCGGAGGGGGCGTTGTCTGGATCCTGATGCGTCTCGATGAAAACGCCGGCGACACCGACCGCAACCGCGGCGCGCGCCAGCGTCTCGACGAAGCGCCGATCGCCACCCGTGGAGCCGCCCTGCCCGCCCGGCTGCTGCACGGAATGCGTGGCGTCGAAAATCACCGGTGCGCCGATCTCGGCCATAATCGGCAGGGCGCGCATATCGGACACCAGCGTGTTGTAGCCGAAGGACGCGCCGCGCTCGGTGACCAGCACATTGGCGTTGCCGGAACCGGTGATCTTGGCGACGACGTTCTTCATGTCCCACGGTGCGAGGAACTGGCCCTTCTTCACGTTGATGACCTTGCCGGTTCTTGCCGCCGCGATCAGCAGGTCGGTCTGGCGGCTGAGGAAAGCCGGAATCTGCAGGATGTCGACATGCGGCGCCACAAGCGCGCACTGTTCCTCGGTGTGAATATCGGTCAGGATCGGCAGCGAAAATGCCTTGCGCAAATCGTCGAAGACGGGCAGCGCCGCATCGAGCCCGGCGCCGCGCGTGCCGCCAAGCGAGGTGCGGTTGGCCTTGTCGTAACTGGTCTTGTAGACGAGGCCCAGCCCCAGCTTCTCAGTCAGTTCCTTCAACGCACCAGCCATGTCGAAGGCGTGCTGGCGCGATTCGAGCTGGCACGGGCCGGCAATCAGCGACAGCGGCGCGGTGTTGCCGAAGACGACATTGCCGACGGTTACGGACGAATTGGGCTTGCTCATGCTATCTCCCGGAAAATGAAGGTCGCACCCTGCCCGGATGCCGGCCGCACAACAATATCATTGCCGCGGATTTCGTGTTCGACCGAACTGGCTGCAAGCAGCTTTGCGACCGTGCCTGCGCTGCGAACCGCAAAGACGATCCCCGTGAAGCGGAGTTCCGATGGCGCGCCGGCAGGTATGCCGAAACGCGTTTCGAAAGCGACGGGGTCAAGCAGGCTCAAGGTTGCGTTCGGCAGGCCAAACGCAGTGCTGCTCCCCTGCCCGGTCGCCGGACTGCGCGCCGCGATCGAAATCAATCGGTGCTGTTTGGATGGCTCGTCGCTGACCGCCACGACTTCAATGATGCCGGTTGCGCCATTGGCATGAATCTGCAACGCGGTGCGGTCCACCTTCGGCGCATTGATCCGCTCGCAGGCGAACAGGAATGCGTCCTTCGCCCCGGCACCGGAGGCGAAGGCCAGTTTGAACGATGCCGTGTCGCTCTTTCCCGCCGCGTCGGTGAAGGCACGCGAAAAGCTCAGCGTATCTCCGGCCGACAGGCCGGCTTCGACATAGCGCGCGTGGTCGGCATTCGCATTTTCGGTGCCTAGGACAAGGGCTGAAAATCCCTCATTGCCGCGCTTGTCGCGATAGGCACGATCGCGCGCGACGAAGACGTTGCCGTCGGCGATCGCTTTCGCCGCCGCTTGCCCGTTGCCCACCGCCAGCGGCTCGAGATAGGTGCCGTCCTCAAGGAAGACGCAGCAGTTTTCCGTCCCGAAAGGATGGATGCCGGTCGGCGCCACGACAAAGCCAAGCGAAACCAGCCGCGCCCGCGCCACATCGAGACTCGCGGTCGGCAGCACCAGATGGTCAAGCGGATAGGGGCTTGGCGGATAGGAGCCTGCTGTCATCGTCTCGGTCATGCCGGCGCGGTGTGCATCATTCCGGAATTTGGTTCAAGAGCCTCACCTGACACCGAAGGATGGCGTGGCCGCATTACGCGACCTCCGGAATACTTGCCGCTGCCGGAAACCAACCTACGTGATCCAAATGAGAAAGATCCTGTTCATAACGGCAGCGGTCGGCGCGATGGCTGTTCTCGCCATGCTGGTCTGGGACGCGCCAAAGCGGCCAGGCGCCGACCCGACCGAACCGACCGCCGCTCAGACGGAGTAACGTTGCTCCTGCTTCGGTCACTTTTTCTTCAGGTTGCAGCCACAACATCCGCCGAATATCGCAATTCGCGCAGCGGTTTGACCTGGCTGGTCGTCTCGGCATAGAGCGAATGCGCCTTGTAGGCGGCCAGAGCGGCATCATCCTCGAACTCGGCATAAACGACCACGTCGATCTCGTCCGAAAGCGGGTCGACCTTGGTGTTGAGGGTCACCTCGAAAACGCGGGAATGGGGGATGTTGCCCAGCACCAGCAAGCCTGTGCGTACGGCCTCGACATCCTCTTTGTGCCGCGCGCTGAAGAAAACGATATGCCGGATCAACCCCAGCCTCCTCGATCGATGTGCAAGCGTGTTTTGTGTGGGCAAAACGGTCCCGTCAACCGGCAACGATGTCGCGGCGACAACGCGTTGGGCGGGGAAAAGAAACCTACACCAAACTGGTGATGTAGCGCACGATGCGCGTTATCTCCCTGACCGTGCTGTCGAGATAGCTGCCCTGATTGTAGAGGCCGTCCCAGATCAGGAGGAACGTGACGGCGCAGATGACGATGACATAACGCATAGCTAAAACTACTGCATCTGGGTGGCTGCAACCATAGTGATTCCGGCGTTGATCAGAGCCCTCCCCGAAAATCTATCCATTGATCCGTGTACGCTTGCCTTGGCTCTTGAAGTTCCCCTCGATGAGGTGAAAGATTGCTGCAGGGATTCATCGCGCCCGGCCGGACTTCATCCAGCGTTACGTCTTCCCGGGCGGCATGCTGCCAACGCTGTCGATCCTGAAAACGCTCGGCAAAGACCATGGCCTTTCTCACCTGCGCGAGCGCATTTTCCCGGACGACTATGCCCGCACGCTCGCCGAATGGCGCCACCGCTTCTGGGCGTCATGGGAAAAGATCGTCCCGCTCGATTTCGACGACCTGCGCAATAAAATCCTTCGCTTTGGCGCCGGTCTCGAACACGACGCTGGTCCGGGGCAGCGCTGCAAATGACCAGTTGGCGTCCGCCGACGGATTGACCGTGTCTTGGCCGATGAGTAGCGCACGATCACGTCACGGTTGGTGTCCGGCGCCTCGTAGATGATCTTCGATGCGTTGATTTCCGGGAAATTGCCACCGCCGCCAGCGCGGTAATTGCTGGGCGCGACGACGAATTTCCGCATGGGATCAATTGGTGCTCCGTCGAACATCAAGTCGATGATGCGGTTCGAACCGGCCTCCTGTTCAACGACGTGCCAGCCTTCAACAGCGCGTGCCAAGTCCTGCCCGAAGCAAGCGAATCCATCAGGAGGATGACGTGCGGAATGTGCGCGGGCGGAGACGTCAGTTCCTGTCCTCGTCGCCTTGGGTGATCAGCCGCGCGCTGCGCTGACCTGTCGCGTAAATCCATAACCAGCTCAGCGAAACCGCGAGCCGGTTACGGAAGCCGATCAGGAAATAGATGTGCGCCAGACCCCACAGCCACCAGGCCAGCCGGCCGGTGAGCTTGATCCAGCCGAAATCGATCGCGGCGGCGCGCTTGCCGATCGTCGCCAGATCGCCGTCATGCTTGTAGCGGAAAGGCCGCGGGGTCATGTCGCCGGCAAGCCGGGCCTTGATCGTCGCGGCGACATGCCGGCCCTGCTGCTTGGCGGCGGGTGCTACGCCGGGCACCATGCGGCCATCTGGGCGCAGGACGTGTGCAGCGTCCCCGACGACGAAAATCTCCGGGCTGCCCGGCACGGTGAGGTCGGGCTCGACCAGCACCCTGCCCGCACGGTCCGCTGCCGCCCCCAGCCATTCGGCAGCCGGCGAGGCGGCGACGCCTGCTGCCCACAGGATAGTCCTGGCCGGCAGCTGCGTGTCGCCGAAGATGACACCCTCGGCGTCGCAGCGTGTAACGGGCCGACCGAGTTCGACCGTCACCCCGAGCCGCTCGAGTGCCTTGCTGGCATAGTCGGAGAGTTCTGGCGCGAAATTGGGAAGAATGCGGTCACCGGCCTCGATCAGCACCACGCGCGTCTGCCGCGTATCGATGCTGCGGAACTCGCCGCGCAGCATGTCGTGCGCCAGTTCAACAATGGTGCCAGCCAGTTCCACGCCGGTCGGCCCGCCACCAACGATCGCCAGCGTCAGCAGCGCTTGGCGCTTGGCGGGATCGGTCTCCCGCTCGGCCTGCTCGAAGGCGAGCAGAACGCGCCGCCGAATGGTGGTGGCGTCCTCCAGCGTCTTCAGTCCCGGTGCGAAAGGCTCCCATTCGTCATGGCCGAAATAGGCGTGGCGGGCGCCGGTGGCCAGCAGCAGCGTGTCGTAGGCGACCGCGCCGCCATCATCGAACAGCACGCGCTTGCCGACGCGGTCGACGCCGCTGACGGTGGCGAGCAGCGTCGTCACGTCCTTGCGCTTGCGCAGGAGATGGCGGATCGGCCAGGCGATTTCCGAGGTCGCCAGCGCCGTGGTCGCCACCTGGTAGAGCAGCGGCTGGAAGAGATGGTGGTTGCGCTTGTCGATCATGGTGATCCGCACCGGCGCACCGTCAAGCGCGCGGGTGAATTCGAGCCCCCCAAAGCCCGCCCCGACGACGACGACATGGTGGCTGGATTCGTTCATCTCATTCACTCCGGGAGAACAGGTTGGCCGGGAGAGCAGGCTGGAGAGCAGGCTGGAGAGCAATTTCGCCAAATTTGATGTAGGGACTTTTGTGCACTGCAACAACATCCGACTTTGCCGACTGCCCGCCCCAAGATGTCGCGAATGTACATGCCCTATCCTGCCGCCGAGTATAATTTCATTGAAACTGACGACAGGAGTGGAACTTGGATAGCGATCATGACGATGAAGGTCGGGGGCAACATTCCTCGCCGCCCTGCTTCATGCACGAGCTCGACCCGGAATTCCGGGCGCCCCTATCCAACTGGACCGACGTGAAGCGATGGCGCAAGGCCGAGCGCGAGCGGCTGATTGCGGCTCGCCTCGCTGTCTCGGCTAATATGCGGACGGCAATGTCGCAGCGCATCGGCGAGAGCCTCGACGCGGTGATCGGCGACATTGCCGGCCGCATGGTCAGCCTCTACTGGCCGTTCCGCGGCGAGCCGGATTTGCGCCCATGGATAGCTTCCATCAACAAGCGCGGCGGCCGTACCGCACTGCCTGTTGTCGTCGAGAAAGGCCAGCCGCTTGTCTTTCGTGCCTACACACCGGGCGACCGGCTGGAGAAGGGCGTCTGGAATATCCCGATCCCGGCTGACGGCGATCCGGTGCTGCCCGACATCGTCATCTCACCGATCGTCGGCATCGATCCGGGACAATACCGGCTGGGTTATGGCGGCGGCTTCTTCGACCGCACACTGGCGGCGATGCCGATCAAGCCGCTGATCATCGGTGTCGGCTACGAGTTGCAGCGTATCGCCACCATCTATCCGCAGCCGCACGACATCCCGATGGACCGGGTGGTGACGGAGGCGTTCAAAGCCTAAGCAAGTTCCGGCTTCATCCCCACCGCCGTCCGGTCGACGATCTCGCGCAAGGCGAAGGATGAATTGATCTTCGTCACATGCGGCATCGCCGACAGCCATTCCTTGTGGATGCGCTCATAGTCGACGAGGTCCTTTGCCGCGATGCGCAGGATATAATCGTATTCGCCCGACATAAGGTGGCAGGACAGGACATTCGGGCAGCGCTTTATCGCCGCCTCGAAATCCGACAGCGTCTTCTCGAATTGCCCCGACAGCGATATATGCACGATCGCCGTCATCTGGTGGCCAAGAGCGGCATTGGAAAGCCGGGCGTGATAGCCGCGGATGGTTCCGGATTTCTCCAGATTATCAAGCCGCCGCGAGCAGGCCGACTGCGATAGGCCGACCTTCTCGGCAAGCGCCGCGTTGGGTATCCGTCCATCCTTCTGCAACGTTTCGAGAATGGCGATATCGATCCTGTCCAGCGTCATTTTTCGGGATTCCTGCGACAATCTAGCTATTTTGCGCAACGATTATCGAGCCTTGCCCTTCTGCGCAAGCGCATTCGCAAACACTTACGGGGCGATCCGTGGTTCACTTATCTCTACACAGGGAACGTGCCTCAAAGGGCCGGATCAGGAGGAGAAGAAGATGCGCGTCGGCTGCCCACGGGAAATCAAGAACAACGAATACCGCGTCGGCCTGACGCCGGGCTCGGTCCGCGAATATGTCGCGCATGGTCACGAAGTGCTGATCGAGACCGGCGCCGGCGCCGGCATCGGCGCCGACGACAACGCCTATCGCGCAGCCGGCGCCACCATCGCCAAGACGGCCGCCGACGTGTTTGCCAAGTCCGACATGATCATCAAGGTCAAGGAGCCGCAGCCCGGCGAATGGGTTCAGCTCCGTGACGGCCAGATCCTCTACACCTATCTCCATCTCGCTCCGGACCCGGAGCAGACCAAGGGCCTGCTGGCCTCGGGTGTGACGGCCATCGCGTACGAGACGGTCACCGACGACCGTGGCGGCCTGCCGCTGCTGGCGCCGATGTCGGAAGTCGCCGGCCGCCTGTCGATCCAGGCCGGCGCCACCGCGCTGCAGAAGGCCAATGGCGGCCGCGGCGTGCTGCTCGGCGGCGTGCCCGGCGTGCTGCCCGGCAAGGTCACTGTGCTCGGCGGCGGCGTCGTCGGCCTGCATGCCGCCCGGATGGCGGCCGGCCTTGGCGCCGACGTCACCATCATCGACCGCTCGATCCCGCGCCTGCGCCAGCTCGACGATATCTTCGGCGGTCGCGTCCACACCCGCTATTCGACCGTCGAGGCGCTGGAAGAGGAATGTTTTTCGGCCGACATCGTCGTCGGCGCCGTGCTGATTCCGGGTGCTGCCGCGCCGAAACTCGTTTCGCGCGAGATGCTGTCGGGCATGAAGAAAGGCTCGGTGCTTGTCGACGTCGCCATCGACCAAGGCGGCTGCTTCGAGACCTCGCACGCCACAACTCATGCCGCGCCGACCTATGAGGTCGACGGCGTCATTCACTATTGCGTCGCCAATATGCCGGGTGCGGTGCCGGTCACTTCGGCCCACGCCCTCAACAACGCAACGCTGCATTACGGCCTGCAGCTCGCCGACAAAGGCCTGAAGGCGCTGATCGACGATCATCATTTGCGCAACGGCCTGAATGTCCACAAGGGCAAGATCACCAACCGCGCGGTGGCCGAAGCACTCGGCTATGAGTTGGTCGAGCCGAAGGCCGTTCTCGCCGCCTGAACCCCACGCTGATTCCTCTCCCGACAGAGCCGCCGACGTCCTCGGCGGCTCTTTTTTCCACAAGCAAATTTCACGGATTGCGATTGGCTGACCGGCATTGCCCGTCCTGCTTGCAATGTGTCTTTCCTGTGGCCTTTTTGTTACAGCCGCCGGCAGAGGGCGGGTGCTAGACGGGTGGTGGGTTTTTCAAAAGGCAGGGGCAATGACCAGCAAACGATTCGCAAAATCTCTTCTTCTTGGCGCAGTTTCCGTCCTGGCGCTCGGATCGGCTTCTCATGCCGCCGACGCGGTTGTGCCGGTCGTCGAGACGTCGGCCTTCAACTGGAGTGGCATCTATGTCGGCTTTGGCGTTGGCGCCGGCGCCAATGTCCACGAACTCAGCAGCGATCTGGTTCCTGGCTTCTCTTTCAACGGCATTGGTGGTGAAGGCGTATACGGTGAACTGACCGTTGGGTACGACTACATGGTGTCGCCGCGCTTCCTGATCGGCGGACTTCTAGATGCCCATGCCGGCAACATTGAAACCACGCTCGATGTTGCTGGTTTCGATGCTTCGGTCCGCGAAACCTACGGTTTTGACGCTGGTTTGCGGCTTGGTTGCCTCTTCACGCCAAACACTTTGGGCTATGTGCTCGGAGGCTATTCCTGGCAAAAATACAAATTCGACACGAACGCTGGTTTTGATTTCGATTGGGACCAGAGCGGCTACTTCGTCGGAGCTGGCGTTGAAACGGCCATCAACAGCAACTGGACGATCAAGTCAGAGTATCGTTATACCCGCTTCAGTACTGAAAACATTCTTTCCGAGTTCGGCATACCGGACGGCGTCCTCGACACGGATACGTCGCGGCATACGTTCCAGGTTGCGGCCAACTATCGCTTTGGCGCCCAGAACGGTGGCGTCGCCTCTTTCGAGGCTCCTGCCTATAACTGGACCGGCTTCTACGTCGGCGGCGCCGCCGGTGCGGGTGCGTCGGTGCATCAGATCGACGTTCCGCCGCTTGGCGGCCTCGAGTTCAACGGGCTCGGTGGCGAAGGTGTGTTCGGCGAATTGAACGTCGGCTACGACCATGATTTCGGCAGCTGGGTCGCAGGCGTCATGGTGGATGCCCGCTACTCCGGCATGACTTCGGAACTTGAGGTCCCGGGCGGGTCAATCAATCTGGATACTGATTACGGATTCGATGTGCTTGGCCGTGTCGGTATGAAAGTCAACGAATCAACCCTCGCCTATGTGCTCGGTGGTTACAGCTGGCAGCACTTCGATCTGAACGCGTCTTCACCCATCGGCGATATCCTCGATTGGGACTCCAGCGGCTTCTCGGTGGGTGGTGGTCTGGAAACGGCCATGTCCAGCAACGTGACCGTTGGCCTCGAGTACCGTTATTCGCAGTTCTCCGAGAAGGATTTTTCGTCGGATCTTGGGCTGCCGGACGATACTCTCACCTCCACGCCTTCGTTCCATACCGTCCGCATCGGTGCGAAGTACAAGTTCAACTAGAACCGTCCAGACAACAGTCAAAGCCCGCCGGTGATTCCGGCGGGCTTTTTCTTTGGGCGGAAGAAATGCGGGGCGGACAGCGCGGGCAACAAAAAAGCGGAGCCAAAGCCCCGCTTCCTCTGATATCGAGACTTCCCGCCGGTCCATCCGCGGTCGGCAAATCGATCGACAATCATTCCGTAACGCGACAATGCGACAGGCGTACGACAGCTGCGACCGATGAATACCGCCCGGATCGTCACGCGCGCTCGATACGGCACTGGTAGCAATTGTTGCGCGCCGAGCGGACATGCACATAGGCGATCTCGTCGCGCTCGAACAAGGTTTCGGCCCGCGCCGCGATAGCGCCGGTCGGAATGACGCCGCCGCTGCCATAGACGATGCGGTCGTCCCTACCGTAGCCGCGCACGATGTAGTCGGCGCTTTCGAGCATTTCTGGAATCGCCTCGGCTTCGGCAGCGCGCTCGCATTCCTCGGCATGCAGAAAGATCGGTCCGGTTTCGGCGTAGGGCTGCGATTCCGGGAATGGCCGGTAGGCCAGGATGAGATAGGCGTCGCCGGCGGCCACGTTCTTCAGGCAGTGGCGGCAAGGCACGCCGTCGCCGTCGGATATTTTCCGCTCTGGTATCAGGCCATAAGCGTCCGGCGCGCCGCGCTGCAAGGCTCTGACATCTTCCGTGGGCAATGCTTTGAACTGGATGGTCATGCGAAATCTCCGGTGTCGTCGACCGGAAATTACGCCGCTGCACCAGCGCCTCCCACCCGATTCCTGCCAATTTGAATCAGTCCATCAAGGCGTCGAGACCGCGCACCAGCCCTGTGATCTCCTGTACCCGCCTGATAGCGAGCAGCGTGCCGGCCACGTAAGGAGCAGCGGACGAGCCGGCGTCGTGACGAATGGTCAGCCGCTCGTCGGGCAGGCCGAACAGCGCCTCGCAGGACAGGATGTAGGAAGGCAGGCGAAGCGCATGCACCTGCACCCCCTCGCCCGTACCAACCGCCGCGCCGCGGGTTCCCGGCACACCCGAGACCTCCGAGACCGGCCGCACCGTCGAAGCCTTGCGGACATCAGCCAGCGCTTCGGCAAGCTCGCGCGCGGTGCCGGACGGCGCGTCGGGTTTCTTGGCGCTCGCATAGTCGATCACCTCGACATCCGGCACGTATTTCGCCGCCATCAGAGCAAACCGCTTCATCAGCGTGGCGGTGATCGAAAAATTGCCGGCTGCAATGACGCCGACACGATTGGCGCGTGCTGCAGCGTCGATCTCGCCGAAATCGGTCGCACCCAGCCCCGACGTGCCGATCACAACGTGCCGCCCCTTCTCTATGGCCAGCAGCGCATGGTCTTTCACCATGTGCGGCTTGGTGTAGTCGACCAGCACGTCCGAAGGTACCTCCAGCGCCTCGGCCAGCGAGGCGGAAACGGTGATGCCATTGGCCGGCATGCCAACCAGGAGGCCGGAATCCTGCCCCGCGCCGCTGCGTGACACAGCCCCGGCCAATGCCATGTCGCCTTGCGCCCCGATCGCCGGAACCAGTGCCTTGCCGACCCAGCCGGTCGCACCGGCCATCACCACCCGTATCGTCATTTGATCCTCCCATCGCATTCGAGCGCCACGCGTCCTTTAGGACGCGTCAAGGACGCTCTAATCATTGACTCCACGCGCATCGTGCTCTTCGGACCGCAGGTTAGCGCGGCAGAAAACGATTCCGACTTTCGGCGCCGATGCGGTAGGCCTAGAGCGATCAGCGATATGGAAAAAGCCCGGCTCATTCAAGCCGGGCTCTGTTGTAGGTGTTGATCCAGGCCGTCGCACAAACGGTCAGGTCGTCGAAATTCCAGACAGTCTTACCGGATGAAGTCGTCGAAGCGGCGGAGCGTCACCCGGCGATTGCGCCAATTCTCGTTCTGCGTCTGCACGAGCAGGAATTCCTCGCCGTAGCCGACGGTTTCCAGTGTATAGCCCGGCACGCCGAATTCGCGCACCAAGGTGCGCTTCAGCGAGGCGGCGCGCTGTTCGGACAGGATCTGGTTCGATTGGAAGGAGCCAACCGCGTCGGTATGGCCTTCGATCAGCACGCGGGCACCGGGGTCGCGCCGCAGGATGCGCTGAAGCGCATCGGCGATGTTTTCGATCTTGCCATATTGCGATTCGGAGATGGCCGCCGAGCCAAAGGCGAAATTTATCGACTGGATATCGATCGAACGGGCCATGCGCCGCAGGTCCGGCCGCCTCTTGAATTCGCGGATGGTGACGCGCTGGTTCCGGCGCAGCTTAACGCGGGGCGCGGCCTCGAGCTGACGCTCGATCGTCGCCGCCGAAGGCGTGGTTGCCTGGGCGGCGGCAAGGGTCGGCACGGCGAGGGCCGCAATCAGCGCGGCGGCAAATGTGCGTCGGGTCAGCATGTCTTTTCTCCTTCGGCCTCTGCCGCATCGATGGTGCCGGCAGGATGGCAAAGACAAGCTGAAGCATTGATGAACAATAGGTTCAGTTTGCGGAGAAAATCATGGCCGCATGACGTTGGCCGCACGCTCGGCGAAGGTCATTGGATGCACGATCTCCTTCTTTTGTGCGACCGGTGCAAAGCCGAGCTTCTGGTAGAGCGGCAATGCCGCCGGATGGTCGAGCGTGCAGGTCTGCACCGTCACCCGCCTTGGGCCGTGCGACCAGGCGGCGGCGATCGCCGCACCGAGGAACCAGCGGCCGATGCCTTGGCCGGTGGCGTGCTCCATCATGCCGAAATAGGCAAGTTCCACTTCTTCCGGCAGATGCGGCTTTAGGTCGAAGAAGCCGGCCGGCGCCCCATCGAGATACAGCACCCTGATGTCGCGGTCCTCGCGATGGATGCCTGCAGAAAGCTCCTCGTCGCTCAGCCTCAGCACGTTGACCCAGTGCCATTTGCGGCCTACCCGATCCATCAAATAGCGGTAGAAATGCAGCGGAATGTCTTTGGTCTTCAGCAGCGCGATCTGGCGGTTGAACGGCACCGGCGGCGAATAGGCCGGCGGCACATGCATTTCGAGAAACGTCACCGTGACCTCGATGTCTTCAAGCGCTCCGTTTTCCATCACGGTCGATCCTTGCCCGTCACGACGGGCGTATCGCCAAGCCCACCCCACTCCGTCCATGAACCGTCGTAGAGCCTGTTGTCGGTATGGCCAAGCGTCTCAAGCGCCAGCGTGATCGCCGCCGCAGTGACGCCCGAGCCGCAAGAGGTGACAACCGGCTTCGACAGGTCGATGCCGGCGTCCTCGATCACCTTGCGCAATCGGTCTTTCGACAGCAGTTCGCCGTTCTCGGCAAGCGCCGAAAACGGCACGTTGTGCGCGCCCGGCATATGGCCTGAGCGGATGCCGGCGCGAGGCTCCGGCTCGGTACCGGCAAACCGGCCAGGCGAACGCGCGTCGGCGATCTGGCTTCCCCCGGTCTCGACGATCCGGCGCATGTCGGCCAAGCTGGCGACGCGAGCGGCATCGAAGTCGGCATGAAACACGCAAGGCGCGATCTTCGTCGGCTCCGCCGTCACCGGCCGTCCCGCTGCTTTCCAGCGGTCGAAGCCGCCGTCCAACACGTAGACCTGGAACACCCCCATGACACGGAACATCCACCAGGCGCGCGGCGCCGAGAAGAAGCCCGGACCGTCATAGACAACAATGGTGTCGTCGTCCGAAATGCCCATAGCGCCGACATATTGGGCGAAATGCTGCGGCGACGGCAGCGTGTGCGGCAGTGGGGAATCAGGATCCGAGATCGCATCCTGATCAAAAAACAGCGCACCCGGAATGTGCGCCGCGTCATATTCGGCGCGCGCGTCGCGCTTCTGCGCCGGCAGATACCAGGACGCGTCGACGATGGTCAGGCCAGGCTGGCCGAGGCGCTTCTGCAACCAGTCCGCGTCGACGGTGAAAGGGCTGTCTTCGGCCATTCTTCTTCTCCTGCCCGCCTTTCACAATTGTCTATCAGGCCGGCTGTTTATCAGGCCGGCGGCATCGGTCCAAAGCGTATTCGGAAGCGCCGGTTCTCGCGACCCTTCTTCTCGATCTTGCCGATATGGATCTCGCCGACTTCTCCAGCGCTCTTCACATGGGTTCCGCCGCAAGGCTGGCTGTCGATCGAGGCGTTCTCGCCAATGCAGACCAGGCGGATCTTGCCCGTGCCGACGGGTGGCCGAACATTCTTGGACTTCACTAGTCCCGGATTGGCTGCCAGTTCCTCGTCGGTGATCAGCTGGGTGAAGACCCGGTGGTCGGCTCGCACCAGTTCCATCAGCTTGGCCGTCACGTCTTCCCTGGTGAAGCCGGCATCCGGAATATCAAAATCGATACGGCTGTCGTCCTCGGAAACCGAGGCGCCGGTGATCGGGAACGGGCAGACGACGGTAAGCAAATGGCAGGCTGTGTGCATGCGCATCAGCAGATGTCGCCTCTCCCAATTGAGGGCAAGCTTTACCGGCTCACCGACCTCAGGCACCGCCTGCTCAGGCGGCGGCACGTGGATGATCTCGTCCTTGGTCTCACCGGTGAGGGTGGCGGCAACAGCGATCAGGCTGCCGTCGGCGCGCTCGAGGGTGCCCGTATCGCCCGGCTGCCCGCCCGACGTGGCGTAGAAGATCGTCCGGTCCAGAATGATGCCGCCACGGTCGTTGACGGCGACAACCATGGCATCAGCCATCCTGAGATAGGCGTCGTCGCGAAACAGGGCATCCGTCCTGTAAGCCATCACGCAACCTTTTCGAACGGCACCGAAATTGTGCTCCGCTGTTCCATCCAGCCCGGCACCGGCAGCTTCTTTTCGCGCAGGAATTCGGGGTTGAACAACTTCGACTGATAGCGCGTGCCGTAGTCGCAAAGCACGGTCACGATGGTGTGGCCGGGACCCATCTCACGCGCCAACCGGATCGCGCCGGCAATATTGATGCCGGTCGAGCCGCCGACGCACAGGCCTTCCTCCTGGATAAGGTCGAAGACGATCGGCAGTGCATCCTCGTCCGTAATCTGGAAGGAGAAATCCGGCGTGAACCCTTCCAGATTGGCGGTGATCCGCCCCTGCCCGATGCCTTCGGTGATCGAGCTGCCTTCGGATTTCAACTCACCGCTGATGTAGAAACTGTAGAGCGCCGCGCCCAGCGGATCGGCGAGCGCGATCTTGATGTCCTTGCTCCTGGCCTTCAGCCCGAAGGCGACGCCGGCCAGCGTTCCGCCCGAGCCGACCGCCGAGACGAAACCGTCGACCTTGCCGCCGGTCTGGGCCCAGATTTCTTCCGCCGTGGTGCGGGTATGGCCGTCACGGTTGGCGACGTTGTCGAACTGATTGGCCCAGATCGCGCCGTTCGGCTCGGACCTGGCCATCTGCTCGGCCAGACGGCCCGACAGCTTCACGTAATTGTTGGGGTTCTTGTAGGGAACGGCAGGCACCTCGATCAGCTCGGCGCCGAGCAATTTGATCGTGTCCTTCTTCTCCTGGCTTTGTGTCTCGGGGATGACGATCACGGTGCGGTAGCCGAGTGCCTTGGCGACCAGCGTCAATCCGATGCCGGTGTTGCCGGCCGTCCCCTCGACGATGACCCCGCCCGGCCTCAAGAGCCCGCGCTGCTCGGCGTCGCGGATGATGAACAGCGCGGCGCGGTCCTTCACCGATTGGCCCGGATTCATGAACTCGGCCTTGCCCAGGATCTCGCAGCCGGTTTCTTCCGAGGCTTTGTTGAGGCGGATCAGAGGCGTATTGCCGATCGCTTCGATCACAGAACGGGCCATGGAGATTCCTTTATGCTTGCGGCGGAACCCTAGAAACCCGAAGCTCCGGTTTCAAGGCAAGAATTTGTCTGGTCCAGCGGCATTTCCGGGCTGCAATTTCAAAAATGGACCTCGCGTTCCGTCATTCATTGAAGCCCTCCACTGAAAAGCGCTCTTTTCATCCGATTTCTTCATCGCTAGAGCACAGGCTAAGAAAAAGTCGCAGGGCATAGCGCGACACTCTATCGGGCCAGAATTTGCTGCCGATGCCTGGTTGATGCCCGTCAATCGCGCTTCGCGCCGCATGGCGCGCGGCATCAAAACCGGCGGCTTCGAAGTCACCTTCCCGCGCCGCTTGAGCTGGGGCCTGAAGCTGCTCAGAATCCTGCCGAGACCGTTCTGCCGATGGGTCGTCAGCACCGCGACCCGCTGGAAGGCGCGTCCGCTGAATTTCGACCGCAAGCCGCCGAGCGAATAGACGGGCCTTCAAAGTTGGCGATCCCGCCGCCCGTTGCCTGTTTGCCATCGCGGCCATAGGTTGCGGATTGTTGCGTGTAGTCTGCGATGGGACGAAGGATCGTGCTCACGGAGTAACGGGCGCGTCCAGGAGAATGAAAAAGGCGACCGAAGCATCGCTCCGATCGCCCTTTTTTCAGTTCTCGCAAACCAAGCCGAGCCCGACAGGCTCAGCCGGATACAGCTATCTGATTACGCAGCTCGCGCCGCTGGCCGCTTGCCGCCGAAACGACGCTTGTTGTTGCCCTTGAAGGGCTTGGCGCCTTCCGGCTTGCGCTCGCCGACAAAGGCTGGCTTGTCGCCAAAACGCTTCTTGCCGAAGCCGTTGTTCTGGCCACCGGGACGCCTGCCGTCGCGACGGCCATTGCGGTCGTTGGCCGGCTCGAAGCTGCGCTCGTTCTTTTCGGCGGGATTGCGCTGCGGGTCGGGGCTGCCGAGATGGTCGGCAACGATCGGCAGCTTGGTGCGGATGATGCGCTCGACCTGGCGCAGCTTGCTGTTTTCGGAGGGATCGCAAAGCGTGATGGCGATGCCGTCCATGCCGTTACGGCCGGTACGGCCGATGCGGTGGACGTAGCTCTCCGCCTCGTCCGGCAGGTCGAAATTCACCACGTGGCTGATGCCGGGCACGTCGATGCCGCGCGCCGCGATATCGGTCGCCACAAGAATACGCACCGAACCCTCGCGGAAATCGTTCAGCGCCTTCTGGCGGGCGTTCTGCGACTTGTTGCCGTGGATGACAGCGGCCTTGAAGCCGTCGCGATCGAGATCCTTGGTCACCCTGTCGGCACCATGCTTAGTGCGCGAAAAGATGATGACGGACTTCATCGCCTCGTCGGCGAGCATCGTCGCCAGCACCTGGCGCTTCTGCTTGGTGCGGGCAAAGACGACGCCCTGTACGATCTCGGCGGCGGCGGTGCTGTGTGGCGCCACTTCGACGCGGATCGGGTTCTTCAACAGACCCTTGGCCAGTTCGGCGATTTCGGCCGGCATGGTCGCCGAGAACAGCACCGTCTGACGGTCCGGCGCGGTCGCCCTGGCGATGCGCTTGACGTCGTTGATGAAGCCCATGTCGAGCATACGGTCGCCCTCGTCCAGCACCAGCCATTTGGTGTCGGCAAGCACGAGATCACCCTCACGTACCAGGTCCGTCAGTCGGCCGGGCGTGGCAATCAAAATATCGACGCCGGGAGCGATCTTCTTCACCTGGCTGAAGCGCGAGACGCCGCCAAGCACGAGTGCTGTCGAGACATGCGCGCCCTTGGCGAGCAGCTTGATCATCTCTTCGATCTGCACGGCGAGTTCCCGCGTCGGCGCCAGGATCAGCGCGCGAGCGGTCTTTGGCCGGCGCTTGGTGCCGAGCGCGATGATCTTCGACAAGATAGGCAGCGCGAACGCCGCGGTCTTGCCGGAACCCGTCTGGGCGATGCCGAAAATGTCACGGCCTTCCAGCTGCGGCGGGATCGCCTGAGCTTGGATCGGCTTCGGATCGGTGAAGCCTGCGCCATGGGTGGCCTTGAGCAGCGCGCCGGTAATTCCAAGTGCTGCGAAACCTGAAAGTTCCCCAGTGTCCTTACCGGTCAGAGTGTTTCCGTTGGTACCGGTCAGAGTGTTTTCGTTGGTCAAAATATTCTTCTTTCACGCGGCTCCTGGCCGCAAACATCGATGGCGGCAGGGCGCAACCTGCCGTCGAAAAAACTGTCATGAAACGACAAGGCGGCGGACGTCATCGTCCGCACGGCTGCGCTGTCGTGCCCGCAGGCATCATGCCACGGGGCTTTTTCGCCGCCTTGCCGATTTGCCGGAAAGAGGGAAAACAGACGCAACCAGTCTCATTCGTCGAGAAGGCCGGATAGTCCCGGCCCAAGCGCCTATATCGCCGCATATGGCCCAGTTCGCCGCGAAATGCAAGGGGCCTCATGCTGCAGCGCAGCGAAAGCCATGGCGAAGCGGCGCTTGCGCTCCCCTGCCCGCAAGATTACCACAAATCAGCTTTCCGTTTTTGGGGATCGACCGATGAAGGACGTGCTGAAGGAACTCGAGCGCCGCCGCGATATGGCGCGCATGGGCGGTGGTCAAGCGCGGATCGACGCTCAGCACAAGAAGGGCAAGCTCACCGCGCGCGAACGCATCGACGTCTTTCTCGACGAGGGCTCGTTCGAGGAGTTCGACATGTATGTCGAGCATCGCTCGACCGATTTCGGCATGGAGAAGACCAAGATCGCCGGCGACGGCGTCGTCACCGGCTGGGGTACCGTCAACGGCCGCCCGGTCTATGTCTTCGCCAAGGACTTTACCGTTTTCGGCGGCTCGCTGTCCGAGGCTCACGCCGAAAAAGTGGTCAAGGTGCAGGAGATGGCGTTGCGCAACCGCGCGCCGATCATCGGCTTCTACGACGCCGGCGGCGCCCGCATCCAGGAAGGCGTGGCAGCACTTGGCGGCTATGCCGAGATCTTCCAGCGCAATGTGCTCGCCTCCGGCGTCATCCCGCAGATTTCAGTGATCATGGGTCCTTGCGCCGGCGGCGACGTCTATTCGCCTGCCATGACCGACTTCATCTTCATGGTGCGCGGCACCTCCTACATGTTCGTCACCGGGCCGGATGTTGTGAAGACCGTCACTAACGAGACGGTGACGGCCGAGAGCCTCGGCGGCGCCTCAGTCCACACGACGAAGTCCTCTATCGCCGACGGCGCTTACGACAATGACGTCGAGGCGTTGCTGCAGATGCGCCGGCTGGTCGATCTGCTGCCCGCCTCCAACACGGCTGATATCCCCGAGATCGAATGCTACCAGTCGGTCACCGATCACGATCTGTCGCTCGACCGGCTGATCCCCGACAACGCCAACAAACCCTATGACATCAAGGAGTTGATTCTTAAAGTTGCCGACGAGGGTGACTTCTTCGAGACCCAGCAGAATTTTGCGAAAAACATCGTCACCGGCTTCGGCCGCGTCGAAGGCCGCACGGTCGGCTTCGTCGCCAACCAGCCGATGGTGCTTGCCGGGGTGCTCGATTCGGACGCCAGCCGCAAGGCGGCGCGATTCGTGCGCTTCTGCGACTGTTTCTCGATTCCGATCGTCACCTTCGTCGACGTTCCAGGCTTTCTGCCCGGCACCGCGCAGGAATATGGCGGGCTGATCAAGCACGGCGCCAAGCTCTTGTTCGCCTATGCCGAGGCGACCGTTCCGAAGATCACCGTCATCACCCGAAAAGCGTATGGCGGCGCTTATGACGTGATGGCGTCAAAGCATCTGCGCGGCGACATGAACTATGCCTGGCCGACGGCGCAGATCGCGGTGATGGGCGCTAGGGGCGCGGTCGAGATCATCTATCGCAAGGACATTGGCGACGCAGAGAAAATCGCAGCGCATACAAAGGCTTACGAGGATCGCTTCCTGTCGCCCTTCGTCGCCGCCGAGCGCGGCTATGTCGACGAGGTGATCATGCCGCATTCGACCCGTCGCCGCATTGCGCGCGCACTCCGGATGCTGCGCAACAAGGATATGCAGAACCCCTGGAAGAAGCACGACAACATTCCGCTGTGATATCGCTGACAGCGCGGAAGGCGGCCACAGCAAAAGCTCACTCCGCTTCAGCAGCGCCGAACCCCGCCCCCATCGTCGCGCGGACGGTGCCCGCCCAGGGCGTCGCATGGTTGTCTATGCGCATCTGGAAAATGAAGTAGGTCGGCGAGCAGAAGCCGATACCTTTCACCTTGCCGATACCAGGCGTATCGGGCGGCAGCGACTGGCACATATAATCCTCCCGGCAGAAATGCTCGGCCGAGCAAGCCGGCCGGTTGCCGCGGTTGACCGCGCCGCCAAGGCACTGGTCGAAATTGTTGGTCGCCACGCAAATGTCGAATTTTTTGCCGCCGACCAGCCCGCAGATCTCGTTCGGCATCGGCTTGCCCGGCTTGAATCCGGCAAAGGCACGGTCCTTGTCATTGCAGCCGCGGTAGGCGAGGCCGGCCGGAACACCGATCTTCGGCGGCCGGCAGGTGTAGGCGGTGCGCGAAATATCGGTGGCGAAGGCCGCGAACTGGCCTGTGATGCTGTAGCGGTCATTGAAAGGCTGCGTGCCGTTGCTGGCGATCGAGCCGGTCAGGCATGGATGGCCGGAGAACATCTTTTCGCTGTCCTTGGGCAGCAGGCATTGCGCCAGTTTCGTCCGCACCCCCGATGCGGTCGCCAGCGCCGTGCAGACGGTGCCGCCGCCGCATTGCCAAATCGCGCCGAAGAGGGCCGCATCCTCCGGCATCAAACATGGCATCGCCATCCCGGCCGGTACGTAAGCGACCTCGCTGGCGTCTTTCCATGCGGCCGGCGGCGCGAAGGACAGCGGGCGGAGGCGGTTCGGCTGCTTGCCGTCGGCGGTCGCACGCAGCCAGGCTTCGCGCCGCGGCATCTCGGCATGAAGATGCGGCGAGATGCCGACCTCGATGCGGTTCAGCGGCGATGTCGTCTTGTCGTCGAGGCCGATGAAATGGAAACCGGCGGTCGAACCAGCCTGATGACAACCCTGGCAGCCGCCATTGTCGAGCCGCTCGACCAGCGCTTCCGGCGTGCGCAGCAGCTTCAGCGCGGAATAGTCCAGCCCGGAAAAATCCGCGGGCTGGAACAGCGGCGTGAACGGGTGATTGGCCTGCCTGGCGCTGCCGAAAGTCGACCACGAGACGACTTTCTTCGCCAGGAATTCATCCGGGATTTCGTACACGCCGAGGTCGGCCGCCGCGAGATTGGCGCTGATATAGTCGGCAAGTTTTGCTTTCAGCGCGGCGTCGTCGGCAAGCAGCGCCAGGTCGGGCGTGTTTTCCAAAGGCTTTTCACTGACCGTCTCTCCATCGATGCCAAAAATCCGCATGAGGTAGGCAGCCTGGCCGCCAAATTCGGTCTCCTGGCCGGAGGGAAAGCGCACCATTTGGGCGTTGAGCTCGAGCTGCTTGAAGCTCAGCCCGGCCTTTTCAAGCGGCCCGCCGATGAGCCAGCCGATATCGACGGTTTCATCGAGCTGCGGCGTCCAGCGTCCGGCAACGCCGACGCAGCTGCCATCGGCGTCCGGCGCGGCGCTATAGATGGCATTGAAGTTGAACGGCAGGCGCGAGGCCAGGACCTTGCCGTTTTTCTTGAAGCTGTAGGCAAGGCGATAGATGAAACGGACCTCGCCGCAGGCTTCGTCGCCCCGCATATCGGCGAAATCACGCCGGTCGAGCCGGTTGACGACACCGACCAGCCGGAAGCGCGCGGCGTCGGTCTTCAGCCAGCGCATGTCGATGATGCGGCCGACATTGCCGTCGGTCACTTCGTAGAGCGGCCGCCCGCCGGCCTTCATCTCGGCGCGCAGCGCGGCGACATCGCCGGCAATCGTTTCGACGATCTGGTGATAGGCCGGCGCCTTTTCATAAAGCGTCTTCAGGTCGCCCTTGCCGTCGACATCGAAAATGCCGGCGAAGCCAAAACCCCTGGCGTCGAGAGCGGCGAGCACGGCCGGATCGTCGACGATCATCACCGGATTTTCGGCACGCGCGGCGTTCGCCATGAAAGCGGCCACGAAGATTGCGGCAAGCAGCGCGAACCCGCGGTTCATCAAGCTGTTACCTCGTTGCGATTTTCGGCAAGCTCGCGCAGCACCGGCACCAGCGCCAGCGGCAAGTCTTCAGCGATCAGCCCAGGTCCAAAACGGCTTCCGGCCTCAGCATGGATCCAGACCGCCGCGCAGGCGGCTTCGAAAGCCGGCATGCCTTGCGCCAGGAAGCCGGCGATGATGCCCGACAGCACATCGCCCGAACCGGCGGTGGCCAGCCATGCCGCGCCGTTGCCGTTGATCGCCGCCCTGCCGTCGGGCGCCGCGATCACCGTGTCCGCGCCCTTGTAGACGACGATGGCGCGAGCGCGCTCGGCGGCAGCGCGCGCCTTGGCCAGCTTGGACAGATTCTTGTCCCCGGCGACATCCGGAAACAGCCTGGCGAATTCGCCCTCATGCGGCGTCAAGACCAGCGCCGGCGCGTTGGGACGACGGGCGGCTTCGAACAGAACGCTCGGCGTATCGCGAAACGAAGTGATGCCATCGGCATCGAGTACCAGGCCGTCGACCTTACCGTCTTGCCGCTGCCCGGTTGCCAGCACGCCGAGGGCAAAATCCCGTGTTTGTTCGCCGACGCCAAATCCGGGTCCAAGGACGAAGGCCGACGGCCGGCGGCTGCCGATGAATTCCTGTACGTCCGCAACGCTGTCGGCCTTGCGCAACATTATCGAAGTCAGATGTGCGGCATTCACCTGCACGGCGTTCGCCGGCGACAGCACGGTCACCGCCCCTGCCCCGCTCCTGGCCGCGGCAAGCGCAGATAGCCGTGCGGCACCCGTCGCCGATGGCCCGCCGGAAAAGACGCCGACATGGCCGCGCCTGTATTTATGCGCGTCGACGGCCGGGACGGGGAAATTTTCGAGCCAAAGCGGCGGGATGTTCTCGAAGGTGAGCGGTTGAAGCTGCGCAACGATCTCGTCGCTAATGCCGATATCGGCAAGCACCAGATCGCCGCACATCTCGCGCCCTGGCGACAGCAGGTGGCCGGGCTTTTTTCGCGCGAACGTCACCGTGATTCGGGCGCGGAATGCCCGGCCGAGAATCTGGCCGCTCTCGCCTGACACGCCTGAGGGCAGATCGACCGCAACGACAGGCAGGTTCAGTTCTGTCGCAACCTCGACCACTCTGGCGGCATCGCCGGACAGCGGCTTCGACAGCCCTGCTCCATAAAGCGCGTCGACCAGGATCTCACCTGTCTCGGCAGCAAATTCCGATAGCGGCCGAGGCCTGACCGGGCATTCCGAAGCGGCGAGCGCCGCATCGCTGCCGGCTTTGGGCGAACCGGATGCCCACACCAAGATATCGACGGCGCTATCCCTAAGAATGCGGGCGACGACATATCCGTCGCCGCCATTGTTGCCAGGCCCGCACAATACGTGGACGCGCCTGGCAGCCGGAAAATGGGCGAGCACCACCGCAGCGACCGCGGCACCTGCATTGCGCATCAGGCCAACGCCGTCGAGTGGTCCGGCGGAGATCGTCAACCGGTCGGCCTCAGCCATTTCGGCCGGAGACAAAACTTCATTGTTCATGGATGCCGATCCGCATTGGCTCAAGCCCGATCCTTGTGGTCAAACCCCGGTCCTTGTGTTCAAACATTGTCCAGTTTTCGGTTCGAAGCAAACGGTGATGAGATGGCACGATCTATAAGCACATCGTTGGGGACAATGGCTTCGCCGAAGCACATTTGCCTGCGAAATGCTCTGTCTGCCCAATTATTGTGCGGACGGAAGGAACGACAATGTGTAGGTTCCCAGTATCCATGACGCATCCGACGCAGCGAATGACGCGAATTTACCCCCCAACGCGGCATGGCATCGAAATCGCGTGATACCGCTTCGAATCCCTCAAATTGGCACAGTTCGTGCTTGAAGGAGGCGCAAGCGGGGCTCACAACCCGTCTTTTTTGGCAGTGGAGGCCACTTTTTCATGAAAAAGATCGAAGCGATCATCAAGCCGTTCAAGCTAGACGAAGTGAAGGAAGCGCTTCAGGAGGCCGGGCTGCAAGGCATCACCGTTACGGAGGCCAAGGGTTTTGGCCGCCAGAAGGGCCATACCGAACTCTATCGCGGCGCTGAATATGTCGTGGATTTTCTACCCAAGGTGAAAATCGAGGTCGTGCTCGGCGATGACGCGGTCGAAGGCGCGATCGAAGCCATTCGCAAGGCGGCCCAGACCGGCCGCATCGGCGACGGCAAGATCTTCGTATCCAACATCGAGGAAGTCGTGCGCATCCGCACCGGCGAAACAGGGATGGACGCGGTCTGAGCTTTCTGATTTCAGATCATCTCCTCGAAACGTCATCAGACAGGGATACATGACATGACGACAGCCAAAGACATCATGAAGCAGATCAAGGACAACGACGTGAAGTTCGTTGATCTGCGCTTCACCGATCCGAAGGGCAAACTGCAGCACGTGACGATGGATGTCGTCGAGGTCGAGGAAGACATGTTTGCCGACGGCGTCATGTTCGATGGGTCCTCCATCGCTGGCTGGAAGGCGATCAACGAGTCCGACATGGTGCTGATGCCCGACACCGAGACGGTGCATATGGACCCGTTCTTCGCGCAGTCGACCATGGTCATCCTGTGCGACATCCTCGATCCGATCTCCGGAGAATCCTACAACCGCGACCCGCGCGGCACCGCCAAGAAGGCCGAAGCCTATATGAAGGCGGAAGGCATCGGCGATCAGATCTTCGTCGGCCCGGAAGCCGAGTTCTTCGTATTCGACGACGTCAAGTACAAGGCCGACCCGTACAACACCGGCTTCAAGCTCGACTCCACCGAATTGCCATCCAACGACGACACCGACTATGAGACCGGCAACCTCGGTCATCGTCCGCGGATCAAGGGCGGCTATTTCCCGGTGCCGCCGATCGACTCGGCGCAGGACATGCGCTCGGAGATGCTGACCGTGCTCGCCGAAATGGGCGTGCGCGTCGAAAAGCATCACCACGAAGTCGCCGCTGCTCAGCACGAACTCGGTATCAAGTTCGACACCCTGGTCCGCAACGCAGACAAGATGCTGATCTACAAATATGTAGTGCACCAGGTCGCCAATGCCTACGGCAAGACGGCCACCTTCATGCCGAAGCCGGTCTTCGGCGACAACGGCTCGGGCATGCACGTCCACCAGTCGATCTGGAAGGAAGGCAAGCCAACCTTCGCTGGCAATGAATATGCTGGCCTGTCTGAGAGCTGCCTGTTTTACATCGGCGGCATCATCAAGCACGCCAAGGCCATCAACGCTTTCACCAACCCGCTGACCAACTCATATAAGCGTCTGGTGCCGGGCTATGAAGCGCCGGTGCTGCTCGCCTATTCGGCCCGCAACCGCTCTGCCTCTTGCCGCATTCCATTCGGCTCATCGCCGAAGGCCAAGCGCGTCGAGGTCCGCTTCCCCGATCCGGGCGCGAACCCCTACCTCGCCTTTGCCGCCATGCTGATGGCCGGCCTCGACGGCATCAAGAACAAGATCCATCCGGGCCAGCCGATGGACAAGGATCTCTACGACCTGCCGCCGAAGGAACTGAAGAAGATCCCGACTGTCTGCGGCTCGCTGCGCGAAGCCCTGCAGAGCCTCGATAAGGACCGCGGCTTCCTGAAGGCCGGCGGCGTGTTCGACGACGACCAGATCGATAGCTATATCGAGCTCAAGATGGCGGAAGTGATGCGCTTCGAAATGACCCCGCATCCGGTCGAATACGACATGTATTACTCGGTCTGAGCCGGATCGGCCCAAGCGACAAACAAAACCCCGCCGGAGCGCTCCGGCGGGGTTTTTTGTTTGCGAAGAAGAATACTCAATCAAGCAGTGGTGTTGTCGTCCTGGCGAAACGCCGACGTGACGAGAGTGGGTCACGGCGCAGACAGAGAGATCTACGCCGTGACTACATGTTCAAGCGGCAGCCGAAACCTCGGCGCTGGTCGGGACGGAGGCGATCGTCTTCAGGATCTGGGAAGCGATCTGGTAGGGGTCGCCCTGCGAGTTCGGGCGGCGATCCTCGAGATAGCCCTTGTAGCCATTGTTGATGAAGGAATGCGGCACGCGGATCGAGGCGCCGCGATCGGCGATGCCATAGCTGAACCTGTTCCACGGCGCGGTCTCATGTTTGCCGGTCAAACGCTTGTCGTTATCCGGCCCGTAGACGGCGATGTGATCCATTAGGTTTTTATCGAAGGCGGCCATCAGCGCCTCGAAATAGGCCTTGCCGCCGACCTCGCGCATATGGGCGGTCGAGAAGTTGGCGTGCATGCCGGAACCGTTCCAGTCGGTGTCGCCTAGCGGCTTGCAGTGATATTCGATGTCGATGCCGTATTTCTCAGTGAGGCGCTGCATCAGGTAGCGGGCCATCCACATCTGGTCGGCGGCCTTCTTGGAGCCCTTGCCGAAAATCTGGAACTCCCACTGGCCCTTGGCCACCTCGGCGTTGATGCCTTCATGGTTGATGCCGGCGGCGAGGCAGAGGTCGAGATGCTCCTCGACGATCTGCCTGGCGACGCTGCCGACGTTGCTGTAGCCGACGCCGGTGTAGTACGGGCCTTGCGGCGCAGGGTAGCCGCTTTCGGGGAAGCCGAGCGGGCGGCCGTCCTTGTAGAAGAAATACTCCTGCTCGAAACCGAACCAGGCGCCCTCGTCGTCGAGGATGGTGGCGCGCTTGTTGGATGCATGCGGCGTCACGCCGTCCGGCATCATGACTTCGCACATGACGAGCACGCCATTGGTGCGCGCGGGATCCGGATAGATGGCGACCGGCTTCAGCACGCAGTCGGACGAGTGGCCCTCGGCCTGCATGGTCGAGGAACCGTCGAAGCCCCACAGCGGAAGCTGGTCGAGCGTCGGGAACTCGGCATATTCCTTGATCTGCGTCTTTCCGCGAAGGTTGGGAACCGGGGTGTATCCATCGAGCCAAATGTACTCGAGCTTGTATTTCGTCATTCTAGCCTCTCGTTGCTTTGATCACCGAACCTTGGACGGCGCCGGCGTGCCAGCCGCCCTGCAGCCGACCTGCCGGATTATTAAAAAGCAATTCGTGTGCCATTTTCACCGGCGAAGGATGCGACAAAACTGACGCCGCATCCCGACAAATTCGTTGCGTCGTCATCGCAATGCGTCCGGATCAATCACAAGCATGTTTTGTATAAATAATAGGCAGTTACTGATCTTTTTATAATCATATTGCCTAACTGGATTGCAGAACCTATCTTCGGCAAAGATTGAGTCGGCAAGGCTCTGCAGAAGAAAGGAGACCGACAATGGAAATCACTCCTGCCCGTCAGTCGGCCAAAATCCTGATGTTCCCGGTGGCAGCGCGTGCTTCTGCCTCAAATTTAAGCGGAAAGGCTAAGTTCGCGGCAGAACTTGCTTCATTGCGCACCCGTACGGATTTCGGAAGCGGCTGGTATCACGAAGCGGCCATCGAGGAAGCGAAACAGGACCGGAAGAGCTAAACCCTTCCTTCGCATCGCTTTTGACGAATTATAAAGCCCGGCGCGATCACTCGCGCCGGGCTTTGCGTTTTTGCTATCAAGCCAGGATCAGGTCTTGGCGTGCAAGTTCGTTCCCAGCGTATCCCTGACGAAGATCATACCGATGATCAGCGACATCGCCGCGATCACCACCGGATACCAGAGGCCGTAATAGATATCGCCCTTATAGGCGCTAAGCGCGAACACCGTTGCCGGCAGCAGGCCGCCGAACCAGCCATTGCCGATGTGATAGGGCAACGACATGCCGGTATAGCGGATGCGTGTCGGGAACATCTCGACCAGGATCGCGGCGATCGGTCCGTAGACCATGGTCACGTAAAGGACCAGGATGAACAGGATGCCGATGACCTTTGCCCAGCTGACCTGTTCAGGGTCGGCAAACATCGCAAAGGCGCCTGCTCCCGGGACACTGTAGACGGTGATCTCGGGCGTTCCCGCAGCCTCGTCGGCCGTCAGCAGCTTGTCCTTGATCGCCTGGTCGGCCGCAACCGTCGTCTTGTCGCCGGCGCGGATTGCCGCGGCGTCGAGCTTCAGTTCCGGATTGGCCGCGACGAAGGCGTCAAGCTTCTGGTCGGCGACCTTGGCCGCAGCACGCTTCAGCGGATAGCCGCCGTCCTGCAAGGCGATGTTGATTGCCTTCTTGAACGCGGCGTCGCTTGACGTTGCCTTGTCAGCGGCTGCCACGGCATCATAGGACGCCACCGTTTCGGTGCCGATCTTGACACTGGCCGCGGTCCCCGGTGCCGCTGTCGTGACAATGTCGTAGGGCACGGAGCTCTTGGCAAGGAAATCCGTCGCAATGTCGCACGACGTGAGAGGCTTGCGTGTTCCGGTCGGATTGAACTGGAACTTGCAGTCGCCAGGCGCAGCGGTAATCGTGGCACGGGTGTTTTGCTGCGCAGTGGCGAGCGCCGGGTTGGCTGCCCAGGTCAGCGCCTTGAACAACGGGAAGGTGGTGACGATCGCCAGCGCCAGGCCCGCCATGATGATCGGCTTGCGGCCAATCTTGTCGGAGAGCCAGCCGAACACGACGAAGAAGATCGTGCCGAGCGCCAGCGCGATGGCGATCATGATGTTGACCGACTGGCCGTCGACCTTGAGCACGTTCTGCAGGAAGAACAGCGCGTAGAATTGGCCGTTGTACCAAACCACGGCCTGGCCGGCAGTAAGGCCGAGAAGCGCCAGAATGGCGATCTTGGCATTTTTCCATTGGCCGAATGCTTCCGTCAGTGGCGCTTTGGAGCCCTTACCTTCGTCCTTCATCCGCTGGAATGTCGGCGATTCAGCAAGCGACAGGCGAATCCAGACCGAAATGCCCAGCAGGATCGCTGAGACCAGGAACGGAATGCGCCAGCCCCAGTCCGCGAAGTCTTCCTTGCTCAGCGAATTCTGGACGGTCAAGATGACGATCAGCGACAGGAACAGGCCAAGCGTGGCTGTCGTCTGGATCCATGAAGTGTAGAAGCCACGACGGTCGTCGGGTGCATGTTCGGCGACGTAGGTCGCGGCACCGCCATACTCGCCACCGAGCGCCAGGCCTTGCAGCATGCGCAGCGCAACCAGGATGATCGGCGCCGCGATGCCCCAACTGGCCGCGCCAGGAAGTATGCCGACCAGGAAGGTCGACAGACCCATGATCAGGATGGTGACGAGAAAGGTGTATTTACGGCCGACGAGATCGCCGATGCGGCCGAACACCAGCGCACCGAACGGGCGCACGAGGAAGCCTGCGGCGAAAGCCAGCAGCGTGAAGATGTTGCGCGTTGTTTCGGGATACTGTGTGAAGAACGCAGCGCCGATCGCCGCCGCCAAAGTGCCGTAGAGATAAAAATCATACCATTCGAAAACGGTGCCGAGTGAGGAAGCGAAGATGACTTTCTTCTCTTCCCGCGTCATGCCGCGGCTTGCTCTGCCGGCGGTCGCTGCCATTGCCATGAATTCGTCCTCCCGTGATATCTCGCTGTTCTTGATGCTGCGCGGTGTCGTGCCTCTGGGCACGAACTCGGGCAGCGATCGCCGCAAGAAATGACAGAAAGCGCCGCCCGGAGGCAGCCCGCCTTTGGGATTATGACTTTGGTCCAATGCATCGGCCCGAAAGATCGGATTCGATCTTCAGAGAGCATGATGCATAGATTCAAGGTGTTAGAGCGTACTTTGTGCGTCCAACTGGAACGCACGTCGCTCCAATGTGCAACGCGAAACGAATGAGGGCGGCAATTGCGGTCAGCCCTTGAGCGCCTCAAGAAGACCGACGGCGGCCATCATGTCGCGCTTGCGGGTCGAGCGGCGAGCGACAGCCTCCGCGTCATGGCCCCAGTGCTCGGCCTGCCAGTCCTCGTCGACATGGCCGGCAGTCCAGGCGGCGTCGCCGTCGATCTCGCCGAAATCGACGGCCAGCGCCAGCAGCGCCGATCCCGTCAGCGACGTCATGACGTGGATGACCGCCAGCCGCAGCGGGTCGGCACGCTGGGCAAGATGAACACCGAGCACCGCGATGCTCTCGCGCGGCTGTTCGACATGGATCACCCCCTCGGCTAGGTGAAACCGTGCGCCAAGCGCGCTCCGCGCCCAGTCGATGATGGGATCCCAATGTTCGTTCTGCTGGTCGACCAGCCCCCGTGGGGTCTCGGCGCGATAGCAGAGCAGGTCGGACGAGGCGAAGCGCAGGATGTCCTCCAGCACCGCTTGCGGGTCGCTGGCGACGCCGTCGATGGCCGTGTTGACCAGACGCATGACCGGCATCGTCACCGGGTCGATGGTCTCACCTTGCGCAGCGAACTCGTCGGCGACCAGAGCGGCGGCTTTTTCTGTCGGCAGCACCAGCAGCGCCTTGCCCGGCGTGCGGACCGGCTTGCCATCGAGATGAACGGCAAAACCATTTTCGGCCCGAGCGACCGAGACGGCTTTGTAGAAGCGTTTCGGCAGGTGCGTCTTCATCTGGATCTGGGCACGGCGTACCGGATCCGGATCGGAAAGCTGCTTTCCCGCTTCGAGGTCGTTGAGAATATCGCGCATGCCGGAGCCTTTCATCCGGGGATCTGTTTTCGGGCCGGCCGGTTGACGATGATCAGTCCGGCCGCGATGAGGCCGAGTGCCAGGAAAATACGAACGGTCAGCGGCTCGTTCAAGAAGATGGCGCCGCACAGCACGCCGAACACCGGCGACAGGAAGGTGAAGCTCGACAGGCCCGATGCCGGATAGCGCCGCAGCAGCCAGAACCAGAGCACATAGGTGAAGGCGACGATGTAGACCGCCTGAAAAAGCAGAGCCAAGGTCGGCAAAGCGGCGAAGTCGCGGACGGGCGGCCCGGCGAAAGGCAGCACCAAGGCGCCGACCACAGCGGCGCCGGCCAATTGATAGAGCAGCAATTTCTCGGCGCTCGTTTCCGCCAATTTCGTCCGCTTGATGACGATGTAGGTCAAGGCCCAGAGAATGCCGGCGCCGAGACTGAGCAGATCACCGGTCAATGTCGCGCCATTATCGGCGCTCAACTGGTCGGAGAACACCGCAACCAATCCAGCGAAAGCGAGCAGAAGGCCGACGAGCCGGCGCACGGTGATGCGTTCGCCCAGCAGGAAATGCCCGCCGACCAGCACCCAGAACGGCATGGTGTTGACCAGCAAGGTGTTGCGCGCGACGGTCGTCTGTTCGAGCCCGACATAAAGAAACAGGAACTCGAGACCAAAAAGCGCGCCTGCCAGAATGCCGGCGAAAAGGGTTCTGTCGCGGCTGAAAAGCACAATACCGCGCCAGCGGCACCAGGCGAGAACGCACAGCCCGCCAATGACCGACCGTGCGATCGACAGGAAAACGGGATCGTAGCCGGCATAGGAGATCTTGGCGGCGACGTAGTTCAGCCCCCAGGAAAAGGTCAGTCCGACCATGATGGCGGCGGCCGCCATGTCGACTCTGTCGCGGCGGTCGAGTGTATCGGTGGCGATACCCACAGGCTCTAGTCCTCCGCGCTGGCGTCGTCGAAGCCGATCAGGTTCCAGCTCTGGCGCATATGCGGCGGCATGGGCGCGGTGACGTCGATAAAACCCTTGTTGGGATGCGGGATGACGATGCGGCGCGCGTGCAAATGCAAGCGGTTCTGCATGCCGCCGGGGAAATCCCAATTGGTGTCGGCCTCGAAATATTTGGGATCGCCAATGATCGGGCAGCCGATGTGAGCGGCATGGACGCGAAGCTGGTGGGTGCGGCCGGTGTAAGGCTCCATCTCCAGCCAGGACAGGGTCTGCGCCGCCTGCTCGACAATCCGGTAATAAGATACCGCGTGGTCGGCGCCCTTTTCGCCATGCTTGGCGACGCGCACACGGTCGCCGTCGGGCGTCGGCTCCTTGATCAGCCAGGTCGAGATCTTGTCCTCGCGCTTCGGCGGCACACCTTTGACCAGCGCCCAGTAGGTCTTCTTGGTCTCACGCGCCCGGAACGCCTCGGCAAGCTTCGTGGCGGCGAGCCTGGTGCGGGCGACGACCAGCACGCCCGACGTGTCGCGGTCGAGCCGATGCACCAGACGCGGTTTCTCGCCCTTCTGGTTGCGCCAGGCTTCCAGCATGTCGTCGACATTGCGGGTAACGCCCGAGCCACCCTGGACGGCAAGGCCGGCCGGCTTGTTGAAGACGAAGACTTTCGGATCTTCATGGATCAGCATCTTGGCAAGAACGTCGGCGTCGCCCTGGTTGCGGATCGAGTGGCCGGTGAGCGGGCTCTCGCCCTTCTTGTCCACTTCGAGCGGCGGGATGCGAACCGTCTGGCCCGGCTCGACGCGGGTATCGGCCTTCACCCTGCCGCCATCGACACGGATCTGGCCGGAGCGCAGCAGCTTTTGCAGATGGCCGAAGCCAAGACCCGGAAAATGGGTCTTGAACCAGCGATCGAGCCGCATGCCCGCCTCGCCGGCCTCTACCGTGATCTGTTCTACGCCTGCCATTGTCTCGTTTTATCCGTTTCCAGCGCATGACCTGAAATCGATTTTCGGAAAGGGTCATGCGCAAAATCAAAATGCTACAGCGTCCTTTGCGCGCCCTGAGGGGGCGCGCGGTGCTGTGACGGGGCAATAGCATTAAGGCAGGCTTCTTGCGAGCCAAAGACCCAAAAACAGGGCAATGATCGCGCCAATGAGGCTGGCAAGGGCATATCCAAACGCCGGCAGCGTCGCGCCACGCTCCCACAGCGTCGCGAAATCGAGCGAAAAGGCGGAGAAGGTGGTGAAGCCGCCGAGGATGCCGGTGGCAACGAACAGCCGAAGCTCGTTCGATCCGTCGTAGCGCCGCGCCAGGGTCGTGATGAACAGACCCATGGCAAAGGAGCCGACAATGTTGATCGCCATCGTGCCCCAGGGAAAACTCGGGCCGACAAGACGCAGCGCGACGAAATTCGCAACGTGGCGCAGCCCCGCACCAATAGCGCCGCCCGCGGCAACGAGGAGGAGATTAATCATCGCCGTCTACTGCCCTTACAGGTTGGCTCGGTCAATCCCTGCGCCCTGATTGGAAAATTGCGGCGAGCCTACTTTTGCCGCTCGCCGCGCAGCTTCGCCCAATAGTCGAGCCGTTTCCTGATATCACGCTCGAAACCGCGCTCGGGCGGATCATAGAATGTGCGGCGGCCCATCTTTTCCGGAAAATAATCCTGTCCGGAAAAAGCTTCCGGCTCGTCGTGGTCGTAACGGTAGCCGGCGCCGTAATCTTCTTCTTTCATCAGCTTGGTCGGCGCGTTGAGGATGTGCTTGGGCGGCAGCAGCGAACCGAACTCCTTCGCCGCCTGAGTGGCGGCCTTGAAGGCGGTGTAGACGGCGTTGGATTTGGGCGCGCTGGCGAGATAGATGGTGGCTTCGGCGAAGGCGAGCTCGCCCTCTGGCGAGCCCAGATAGTCATAGGCATCCTTGGCGGCATTGGCGATGACCAGCGCCTGCGGGTCGGCCAGCCCGATATCCTCCATCGCCATGCGCACCAGCCGGCGGCCGAGATAGAGCGGATCCTCGCCGGCGTCGAACATGCGGGCGAGATAATAGAGAGCGGCATCCGGGTCGGAGCCGCGCACCGATTTGTGCAGCGCCGAGATCAGATTGTAGTGGCCGTCCTGGCCTTTGTCATAGATCGGCGCCCGGCGCTGGACGATGCGCTGCAGGCCCTCGGCGCCGAACACCTCGCCTGACTTGGCGGCGCGCCAGACCTCTTCGGCCAGCGTCAGCGCCGCGCGGCCATCGCCATCGCTCATGCGGATGAGCATCGCCCTCGCCTCGTCGTCGAGCGGCAGCGCCCTGCCCTCGGTCTCCTCGGCACGCACCAGCAGCTTGGCAATGCTATCCTCACCGAGCGAATGGAAGACCAGCACGCGGGCGCGGGATAGAAGCGCGGCATTCAGCTCGAAGGATGGGTTCTCGGTGGTGGCGCCAACCAGCACGACTGTGCCGTCTTCCATCACAGGCAGAAAACTGTCCTGCTGGGCGCGGTTGAAGCGATGGATCTCGTCGACGAAGAGCAGCGTCTGACGGCCGTTGGAGCGGCGCAGCTTCGCCGCCTCGAACACTTTCTTCAGGTCGGCAACACCGGAAAATACCGCCGATATCTGTTGGAACGCAAGGCTGGTTTCGCCGGCAAGCAACCGCGCGACTGTAGTCTTGCCCGTCCCGGGCGGCCCCCAGAAGATCATCGAGCCTAGCGAGCCGGAGCCGATCAGCCGCGTCAGTGCGCCGTCGGGCCCGGTCAGATGCTCCTGGCCAACGACCTCGCCGAGGTTCTTCGGGCGCAGCCGGTCGGCCAGCGGCCTGCCGGGCGGCGCCTTTTCCGGTTCATCGACGCTGAACAGATCGGCCATGCACTTCGTTTCGTTGGAGCGCGATCTCGTCCGTAGGATCGACGCTCGGGCTCAGTAACGCAACACCTGGCGCAGTATCTGCCCGCCGCGCTCGACGGTAAAGCGCCACCAGCGCGTCTCTTCCATGGCTGCTTGTTCCAGGGTCGCGGCGGTATCGATGGTCAAGCCATTGACCTCGCGAACGATGTCGCCCGGCTGGAAGCCGAAATCGGCTGCGGGCGAACCGCGATTGATGTCGATCACGGTAACACCCTTGACATCCGTGCGCATGCCGAGCCGCTGGGCGAGCCGCGGCGACAGTTCCGCAATCTTGGCACCGGAAAACGGGCTGCGACCGCGCAGTGTCACTTCCGCGAGTTTTGCACCTTCCGGCGCGCGCTCCAGCGCAATCTCCATCGTCGCTTGCTGGCCTTTGCTGAGGACGCCGAAGCTGGCATTTGTGCCGATCGACAGCGTCGCCATCCGGTAATCCAGCGCTTCGATACTCTCGACCGGCGTGCCGTTGAGCGACAGCACGACATCGCCGGGCTTGAGCCCCGCCGTGGCCGCCGGCCCTGCTTCTTCGACGGACGAAACCAGCGCCCCAGTCGGGGTCTCCAGACCGAGCGATTCGGCGATCTGCGGCGTCACGCGCTCGAATTCGGCGCCGATATAGGGCCGCTCGAAGAAGTCGCGGCCGGCCTTGGCCGCATCGGCAAACGCGCGAACCATGTTGGAGGGAATAGCAAAGCCGATGCCGATCGAGCCGCCGCTGCGGCTGTAGATCGCCGTGTTGATGCCGACCAGCTGGCCACCCATGTTGATCAGCGCACCGCCGGAATTGCCGGGGTTGATCGCGGCGTCGGTCTGGATGAAGAAACTCGAATCGGAAACGCCGATGTGGCTGCGGGCAAGCGCCGAAACGATGCCGCTGGTGGTGGTCTGGCCGACACCGAACGGGTTGCCGATGGCCAACAACAGGTCGCCAACCTCGAGCGCGTCGGAATCGCCGATGGCGACGACCGGAAATGGCTTGTCGGCGGAGATCTTGAGCACGGCGAGGTCAAGCGTCTCGTCCTTGAGCAGCACCTTGCTGTCGAATTCACGCCCGTCCGCGGTGGCGACCTTGACCTGATCGGCGTCCTTGATGAGGTGGAAATTGGTGACCACTATGCCTGTCGGATCGACCAGCACGCCCGAGCCGAGCGAGGACTGCGCACGCGGCTGCGAACGGCCGAAGAACTCTTCGAAGAAAGGATCGCCGTCGAAGGGCGACCTCAACTTGGCCGTTTGCGAGGCATAGACATTGACCACGGCCGGCGCCGTCTGCTTAACCAGCGGCGCAAACGACAGTTGCATCTCCTCGCGACCGAAAGGCATGCGCTTGTCCGGACCGGGGGTGGCATTTTCGCCTTCGGGGCCGCGCAGCATGTCAGTCAGCACATCGGACAGACCGGGATCCGGCTTGGTGTCCTGAGCCAACGCCTGCCTGGCCGCCGGCACGACTGCCAGCGCCATCAAGGCGCAGAGTAGAACAAGGGACATCCGTTTTACGCGCATTCCGAATCCTCCGGGTCGGGCGCCATTGTCCCGACGATTGTGCAAAATGAAAGGCTAAGGCGATGAAATCGAATTATTTTTGGCGGAAAGGCACGAGCTGGCCAAGAAATCGCTGCAACTGCTCCCTGCCGCTCCCGGAATGCAAAAAGGGGCCCGCAGGCCCCTTTGAACTCTTTTAGGAAAACCCAGCCTTATGCGGCTGCGGCTTCCTCTTCGGTGCCTTCGGCCTCGATGCGGGCACGGTCGCCGGCGCCCTTGGCCGAGGTGTCACGATCGACGAACTCGATGACTGCCATGGCGGCATTGTCGCCGTGGCGGAAGCCCGCCTTCATGATGCGCAGATAGCCGCCATTGCGGGTGGCGTAGCGCGGCGCGATCGTGTCGAACAGGCGCTTGACGACGCCTTCATTGCCGATCTGGGCAATCACCTGACGGCGGGCATGCAGATCGCCGCGCTTGCCGAGCGTCACCAGCTTTTCGACGATCGGACGCAGATCCTTCGCCTTCGGCAATGTGGTGAGGATCTGCTCATGCTCGATGAGCGATACGGCAAGGTTGGCAAACATCGACTTGCGATGGCTTATGCTGCGGGCGAACCGGCGGCCTTTAAATCCGTGGCGCATGGCTCTTCTCCTTCATTCCGGGTTCAAGAGGCCACAGCCTCTGTTGGTTAGCCGCGTGATCTTGTCCGAAAAGTCTGCAACTCTTTGCTGCGCTGACCTTCGGTTCGGGATCAAGCCTAGTATTGATCTTCGTAACGCTTGGCGAGGTCTTCGATATTTTCCGGCGGCCAATCCGGCACTTCCATGCCGAGGTGCAGGCCCATCGCCGCCAGGACTTCCTTGATCTCGTTCAGCGACTTGCGGCCGAAGTTCGGGGTGCGCAGCATCTCGGCTTCGGTCTTCTGGATCAGGTCGCCGATATAGACGATGTTGTCGTTCTTCAGGCAGTTGGCCGAACGCACCGAAAGTTCGAGCTCGTCGACCTTCTTGAGCAGCGCCGGGTTGAAGGCAAGTTCGGTCACCTGTTCGGCGGCGACTTCCTTCTGCGGCTCGTCGAAATTGACGAACAGGCCAAGCTGGTCCTGCAGGATGCGGGCGGCGAAAGCCACCGCGTCCTCGCCCGAGATCGAACCGTCGGTGTCGATCGTCATGGTCAGCTTGTCATAGTCGAGAACCTGGCCCTCGCGGGTGTTCTCGACCTTGTAGGAAACCTTCTTGACCGGCGAGTAGAGGCTGTCGACCGGAATGAGGCCGATCGGCGCGTCTTCGGCGCGATTGCGGTCGGCCGGCACGTAGCCCTTGCCGGTATCGACGGTGAACTCCATACGGATTTCAGCGCCCTCGTCCAGCGTGCAGATGACGTGGTCGGGATTGAGGATCTCGACGTCGCCGACCGTCTGGATGTCGCCGGCGAGAACAGCGCCCGGTCCCTGCTTGCGCACGACCATGCGCTTGGGGCCGTCACCTTCCATGCGGATGGCGATTTCCTTGATGTTCAAGACGATGTCGGTCACGTCCTCGCGCACGCCGGCGATGGACGAGAATTCATGCAGAACGCCGTCGATCTGCACAGCAGTCACAGCCGCGCCACGCAGGGAAGACAGAAGCACGCGACGCAGCGCATTGCCGAGGGTGAGACCAAAGCCGCGCTCGAGCGGCTCGGCGACCAGCGTTGTCAGCGTCTTCTTCTTCGACGAAAACTCGATCTTGTTCGGCTTGATCAGTTCCTGCCAATTTTTCTGGATCATGATGCTTTCCTTCCGTTGACCCGCCACCATCCAATCGTGGCGGGCGACCTGGAATGCCGTGGAGGAACGCTACTGGGCGTTCGCGCGGCGTTCGGTAATTCTTTAGACGCGGCGCTTCTTGCGCGGGCGGCAGCCATTGTGCGGGATCGGCGTCACATCACGGATCGAGGTGATGGTGAAGCCGGCTGCCTGCAGCGCACGCAGCGCCGATTCACGACCGGAGCCGGGTCCACAGACCTCGACCTCGAGCATGCGCATGCCGTGTTCCTGGGCCTTCTTGGCAACGTCCTCGGCAGCCATCTGGGCAGCGAACGGGGTCGACTTGCGAGACCCCTTGAAGCCCTGGGCTCCTGCCGACGACCAAGCAATCGAATTGCCCTGCGCGTCGGTGATGGTGATCATCGTGTTGTTGAAGGTCGAGTTGACGTGGGCAACGCCCGACGAAATATTCTTGCGTTCGCGACGGCGAACACGTGTGGCTTCCTTGGCCATGATGGTCCTTTCAGTTGATCTCTACACCGCCGTAATGCCAGCGGCTCCACCAGGGAGAAGGCAGTAGGGGAATATGGCAGTAGGGCAGTATGTCTGCCGATCCTATTGCCTTACTGCCCTACTCCCGTACTGCCCTAAATTACTTCTTCTTGCCGGCGATCGACTTGGCCGGGCCCTTGCGGGTGCGCGCATTGGTATGCGTGCGCTGGCCGCGAACCGGCAGCGAGCGGCGATGACGCAGGCCGCGATAACAGCCGAGGTCCATGAGCCGCTTGATATTCATCGACACTTCGCGGCGCAGGTCGCCCTCGACCTGATAGTCACGGTCGATCGTCTCGCGGATCTGCAGCACTTCCGCGTCGGTCAGCTGGTTGACGCGGCGTTCGGCCGGGATGCCGACCTTGTCGACGATCTCCTGGGCGAAGTTCTTGCCAATGCCGTGGATGTACTGAAGCGCAATGACGACGCGCTTGTTGGTCGGAATGTTGACGCCGGCTATACGAGCCATATTCTTCTCTGCTCCATGTGGGCCGGACAAGCCGGCGCTATCAAAGTTGCCCCGCGTCCGGTGGAGGCCGGCCCATGCGGGAGTTTCCAGTTCAAAGCGGCTGCCTTGCCCTTGCGGGCAAGCAAGCCTCATGCCTGATAGGAAGACGGGCCGCCATACCCCAGCGAACCGCTCCAGTCAAGCGTAATCGTTTATTTTCCGTACGCAGACCCTTGGGCCGCCGCAGGGGTCGCAGCCGTGAGCACCGCTTCGATCTGCCGCGTCACAGCATCGATGTCGGCCATGCCGTCGACACCTCTGAGCTTGCCCTTGGCATAGTAGTAGCCGATCAGTGGCGACGTTTTCTTGTAGTACTCCTTCAGGCGCTCTTCGAACACCGCCGGATTATCGTCTTTGCGTACCGGCAGACCTGCGGCCTGGGCCTCTTCGGCGCGCTTGGCGATTCGACCAACCAGCGCCTTGTCGTCGACGACAAATTCGATGACAGCGTCGAGCGTGAGGCCGCGATCCGAGAGCATCGATTCAACCGCGTCCGCCTGCACCAAGGTTCGCGGGTATCCGTCAAGGATGAATCCCCCGGCGCAATCGGCCTGATCGATACGTTCGGCCACGATGGCGTTGACGATGGCGTCGGAAACCAGTTCGCCAGCATCCATGACAGCCTTGGCGCGCTTGCCGACTTCGGTGCCGGCCTGGACAGCGGTGCGCAGCATATCGCCCGTGGAGAGTTGGGGTATGCGGTATTTTTCTACCAGTCTTTGTGCTTGCGTCCCCTTGCCCGCCCCTGGCGGTCCAAGCAATATCAACCTCATCTGGCCTTTTTCCCCCCGCGCAGCTTCGACTTCTTGATCAGGCCCTCATACTGGTGCGCGATCAGGTGACCCTGAATCTGCGCCACCGTATCGAGCGTTACACTGACCACGATCAGAAGCGATGTGCCACCGAGGTAGAATGGTACGCCAGTCGCTGAAATCAGGAATTCGGGCAGCAGACACACCAGCACCAGATAAATGGCGCCGACGACGGTGATGCGGGTGAGAACATAGTCGATGTAATCGGCGGTGCGCTCGCCCGGACGGTAGCCCGGAATGAAACCCGAATGCTTCTTGAGCTGGTCGGCGGTGTCCTTCGGGTTGAAGACGATCGCCGTATAGAAGAAGGCGAAAAACACGATCATCGCCGCATAGAACGCCATGTAGAGCGGCTGGCCATGGCCGAGTGCCGCCAGGACGGTGCTGGCCCAGGCAGGCATGTTGGTCGTCTGCGAGAAGCCGGCGACCGTCGCCGGCAGCAACAGCAGCGAAGAGGCGAAGATCGGCGGAATGACGCCGGCCGTGTTGAGCTTGAGCGGCAGGTGCGAGGTGTCACCCTGGAACATGCGGTTGCCGACCTGGCGCTTTGGATACTGGATCAGCAAGCGCCGCTGGGCGCGCTCGAAGAACACGATCAGCGCGATGACGACGACGGCAAGAACGATAATCGCCAGGATCAGGCCGGTCGACAGCGCGCCGGTGCGGCCAAGTTCCAGCGTACCGGAGATGGCTTGCGGCAGGCCGGCGACGATACCGGAAAAGATGATCAGCGAAATGCCGTTACCGATGCCGCGGGCGGTGATCTGCTCGCCGAGCCACATCAGGAACATGGTGCCGCCGACCAGCGTGATGACGGTCGAGATGCGGAAGAACATGCCGGGATCGCTGACGATGCCGTTGCCGCCTTCCAGTCCGACCGCAATGCCGTAAGCCTGGACCAGGGCCAAAAGCACGGTGCCGTAGCGGGTATACTGGTTGATGACCTTGCGGCCCTGTTCGCCTTCCTTCTTCAACGCCTCCAGAGTCGGGATGACGGAAGTCATCAGCTGCATGATGATGGAAGCGGAGATATAGGGCATGATGCCGAGGGCAAAGATCGCCATGCGCTCGACAGCGCCGCCGGCGAACATATTGAACATGCCAAGCACGCCCTTGCTCTGCGACGAGAAGGCCTGGGCGAAAGCGTCGGGATTGATGCCGGGCAGCGGGATATAGGTGCCGAGGCGGTAGACGAGCAGCGCGCCGATGGTGAACCAGATGCGCTTCTTCAGATCCTCCGCCTTGGCGAAGGCCGAGAAATTCAGATTCGAGGCTAGTTGTTCAGCAGCCGAAGCCATGCCTGATTCTCCGCTTGGTCACGCTCGATGGCCCGCAACTCAGGCGGCGCGTGTCACCGAAGCTCACGAGATAAGCTCCGGACTGCAAACATGCAAGCGGCGCCGGGGACCCGGGGGGCCACTATTTTGGCTCAAAAAGCAAGAGAACAGGAAACCCATTGCCCCTAGGGCGCCCTGCCGGTCCTATTCCGGAGTAAGGCGGGCGGCGCTTGCAGGCGC